>JBDSTQ010000041.1:0-2901 GCA_039928195.1 Sphingomicrobium sp. | reverse complement strand
CTGGCGCGCGATCTCGGCCGCCGCCTCGAGGTTGGTGGCGAACGCGGTCTGCTCGATATTATGCTCGCGCGTCGACCGGCCCGAGTTGATGTCGATCGACACCAGCGCCTCGGTCGGATTGATCACCAGATAGCCGCCCGATTTGAGCTGGACGACCGGCTGGTACATCGCGCTGAGCTGATCCTCGACGCCGTTCCCCTGGAACATCGGCACCGATTCCGTGTGCAGTTTCACGCGTCGGACATGGCTTGGCATGAGCAATTTCATGAAGCCGCGCGCGGCCTTATAGCCTTCCTCGCCCTCGACCACGACTTCGTCGATATCGCGGTGATAGAGGTCGCGGATGGCGCGTTTGATCAAGTCGCTGTCGCGGTAAATCAGTGCCGGGGCCGAACTGCCCAGCGTCTTCTCGCGAATTTCATCCCACAGGCGCGCGAGATAATCGAAGTCGCGCTTGATCTCGACCTTGGTCCGCGAGAGGCCGGCAGTGCGGACGATTAGCCCCATCGTCGAGGGCAGCGACAGATCGCTCATGATCGACTTGAGCCGCTTGCGGTCGGCACCGTTGGAAATCTTGCGCGAAATGCCCCCGCCGTGGCTGGTATTGGGCATCAGCACGCAATAGCGTCCGGCGAGGCTCAAATAGGTGGTCAGCGCCGCGCCCTTATTGCCGCGCTCTTCCTTGACGACCTGAACCAGCAGCACCTGACGGCGCTGGATGACGTCCTGGATTTTGTAGCGGCGACGCAGATTCTGGCGCTTGCGGCGAAGCTCGTCGGCGGCGCTTTCGTCGACCGGCGAGCGGTTCGAACCCGTTCCGGTCTCGGTCGTCGCGGGCTCGGTCCCGGTGGCTTCGGCGGTGGTCGACTGGGCCGTGTCCATCGCCGCATCATGCGCGTCGTGCGGCTCATCGTCGTAATGCGGGTCGTCGTCATCGTAGCCGGCCGAACGCAGCCGTTCTTCCTCGGCGGCGTGCTCGGCCTCTTCGCGCAACAAGGCGTCGCGATCGGCCTTGGGGATTTGATAATAATCGGGATGGATTTCGCTGAAGGCGAGGAAACCGTGGCGGTTTCCGCCATAGTCGATGAACGCCGCCTGCAGCGACGGTTCGACCCTGGTTACCTTGGCGAGATAGATATTCCCTTTGAGCTGCTTGTGCTCGGCGGATTCGAAGTCAAATTCCTCGATCCGGCTTCCCTTGACGACGGCGACCCGAGTTTCCTCCGGGTGGCGCGCATCGATCAGCATGCGCATTGACATTGAAATTTCTCCGGGCGCGCCGGCTCGGCCAAATGGGGCCGCGGCGCGCGATATGTGAAGCCAGGCCGGAAGCGTCGAAGCTACCGGAACTGGCGGATGTTGCGGATAGTGCGTCTGCTGCAATCGTCATCCCGCTCATCGGCGCGGAAGACACGCCCGCCGGCTCTGCGAAGAGCGGACGAAAGGCGCGTTGTGACATCATTGCGAGCATCAACCTCGTGAAGGGGGCCGCCAACCGTCGCACCGGTCGCGCCCTGTCGCTCCGGCGCGTCGCCGAAGTTCGTTAATGCGACTAGCACCGCCGCTTGACCCCCGCAACCGCGACGTCGGCGAAATGACAGCCGCGGACCGCAATTGTCCGATCGATATTTTTTGTTAACCATAACCACGTGATAGTGCGGCATGATCGAGGGGTGGAGACAATCGCGCTGATCAGGACTTTGCCGAAGCGCGTGCTGGCGATCGCGGCGGCGGCTGCCTTCGCGGCCGGCGCCGCGCTGCTGATCGCGCGTGGCCCGGTCCCGGGCAGCGCGACCGCCGCCGGCGATGCCTTCGGCGGACTCTCGAATGCCGGCACCGGCAGCCTGACGATCGGCCTCCCCGCCGCCGCCGCCGAGCGCATCTACGCGGCGCCGGGCGCGCGCGGGCGGCCGATCGTGGTCATCGACCCCGGGCATGGCGGCCATGATCCCGGCGCGCGCAGTCCGACCGATGCGCTGGCCGAAAAGGAGCTTGCGCTGACGCTTGCGCGCGAGCTTCGCGATGCGCTCGTCAAACGCGGTCGCGTGCGCGTGGCGATGACCCGCGACGACGACCGCTATTTGTCGCTCGAAGAGCGCGCTGCGGTCGCGCGGCGGCTTGGCGCGGGCCTGTTCGTCTCGCTTCACATGGACAGCGCGCCCAATCCGCTGGCGCGCGGGGCGAGTGTTTACTCGCTGTCCGACGTGGCTTCGGATGCCGAGGCGGCGCGCTTCGCCTCGGACGAGAATCGCGGCGCTGCGCGCGAGGGCGCGCTGAGCGATCCGGTTGCCGCTGTGCTGTCGGACCTCGCGATGCGGACCCAGATGGGCGCGTCGGCGGATTTTGCCGCACGGCTGGTGACCAAAGCCACGGGCCGGGTGGGAATGCGCCCCGATCCGCACCGCTTCGCCGCGTTTCACGTCCTCCGCCGCTCGGGCACCCCGGCGGTGCTGGTCGAGGCCGGTTATCTCAGCAATGCCGAAGACGAGGTGCTGCTGCGCTCGCCCGCCTGGCGCGCCGCGCTGGTTGCGGCGCTGGCGGCGGCGATCGAAGCCGACATCGCCGCGCAGTCGGTTCGGGCCGCGCGCGCGGCGCGCTAATCCGCCTTCCGCCCGCGCCGCGAACGGGCTAGAGGATCGCGCGAATGAAGCTCGCGCGCCTGAACGTCTCCCACTGGCCACTGCCGGACCTCGTCGCCTTCAACAACAGGGTGCACGGGCGTGTCGACCCGTGGTGGGCGCGCAAATGGGTTCGCCGGATCGTCTGGGCGGGCCTTGGCGGTTTCTGCCGCCACCTCGGGATAATGAGCTCGTACTACACGCTCGCAGTCATTGCGCCCACCGTCCGCCGGCAGCGCGCGGATTCTGAGGGGCGGCGTATCACGGGTCAATTGTTGCGCGC
>JBDSTQ010000040.1:0-4469 GCA_039928195.1 Sphingomicrobium sp. | reverse complement strand
CAGCCAGGATCAGGCGGATACGCTCGGCGTGCGCGGGCATGCGTTCGGGGCCAAGCGCCTTCAACGCCGCGCGGGTCGACGGTACGGGAAGCGGATAAGGCGGCGACACGCGGGCCAGCAGGCCGATGACGTCGGGCGAGGCGACTGCGCAGCCGATCCTCGCGCCGGCTAGGCCATAAGCCTTGGACAGAGTTCGAAGCACAACAAGGTTGGCAATCGACCCTGCAATAGGCGAGAGGCTGGGCGAATCCCCGAACTCGCCATAGGCTTCATCGACGACCACCAGCGTGTCCGGCAAAACTCTGGCCAGACGCTCGATAGAGTCCCTTGAGACCATCGTTCCGGTGGGATTGTTGGGGGTGCACAGGAACAGGATCTTCGGCTGCTGCGCAGTCGCAAATTCGAATACTTTATCCGTATCAAACGCAAAGTCGGTGTCGAGCCTGGTGCTGACGACATCGGCGCCTTGGATGCGAGCGAATTGCGCATAAGCGGAGAAGGTCGGCTCGACGATGGCCACCTTGTCTACGCCGGCTTCGCAGAACGCGCGGATGAGCAGATCGATCGCATCGTCGCTGCCGCGGGTTACCCACAGGTTGGCGACGTCGACGCCATAAAGCTCCGCCAGCCGTTGGCGCAGCATCAGCGGTTGTGGCTCCGGATAGCGGTTGATTTCGGCCTCGCCCTGCACCAGCGAGGGAAAGGGGTTTTCATTGGCGTCGAGGCGGATCGTCCCAGGCACTGGCGCACCGGCAATATCGACCGCTGGCAACGCCAGAATGGCGGGCCGCGCGAGGCGCTCGGCAATCGTCATGCGCGCACCTCTGCGGCGCGGGCATGCGCTTCGAGACCCTCGAGCCGGGCAAGCGCCGCGGCTGGCGCGGCCAGCCGCCGGGCAGCGTCGCGGCTGACCGATTGAACGGTGATCGCCTTCATGAACGTCAAGGTTGAGACGCCACCGGTGAAGCGTGCCGCGCGGTCGGTCGGGAGGACGTGGCTCGAGCCGGCGAGATAATCGCCGAACGTCTCCGCCGCGTGATGACCCGCAAAGATGGCGCCAGCGTTGCGGATCTCGTGCGCCAGCATTGCCGCGTCGTCGGTCGCCAGACTGAGATGCTCGGGCGCATAGTCATTGGCGATCGCCACCGCCTCGACCAGGTTGGCGCATTGGATTGCGCGCGTAACGGCATGGGGTCCGCGTAACACCCGTGACTGGCGTTCGATCTCGTCCGAAACGCGGTCAATCAGTCCTGGCGAAGGCGTGACCAGGATGACCTGGGCATCGACGTCGTGCTCGGCCTGGCTCAGCAAATCGGCAGCGACAACGACCGGATCCGCACTATCATCGGCGATCACCATCAGCTCGGACGGGCCGGCCGGTAGATCAATGCCGGGACCGCCGGAAGTCGATGCGACCAGCGCCTTTGCGGCGGACACCCAATTGTTTCCCGGCCCGCAAATCAGGTTTACGCGCTTGATCGCTCCGGCGCCGAAGGCGAGCGCCGCGACCGCCTGCGCGCCTCCAACCGCCCAGATTTCGGCAATGCCGCAAATCTCGGCTGCAACTGCAAGCGCTGGATCGAGACCGCCTACCCTTCGAGGTGGCGTAACGACCGTCAACCGCCCGACCCCGGCGACGCTGGCGGGGATCGCCAGCATCAGCAGAGTGGAGAATAATGGCGCCTTCCCCCCGGGAATGTAGAGGCCGGCGTTGTCGAGCGTCGTCCACCGCTTGGCGACGGTCAGGCCTGGCATGGTCTCCCGCACGACATCACGAGGAAGAGTCGCGGCGTGAAACGCCCGGATGTTGGTGGCCGCGAGGGCAATCGCTTCCTGAGCCTGGCGCGGCAAACCGCGCCGTGCATCGGCCGCGAACGGCGCAACCTCGAGCAGCTCCGGAGCGACGCCGTCGATGGCGCGGGCTCGGGTGACGAGCCCGTCCCAGCCGTGATCGCGGACGTCTTCGACGATCGCGCGAACCGAGTCGAGCATCGCTCGATCCTCGCGACCGCGCGGCCGCGCCAGCGCCGTCCCGCGCTCCGCCGCACTGGCATTTGTCCAATCCAACCTTTCCATCACATCATCATCTTTTCGATTGGCATGACGAGAATGGCGGACGCGCCGGCGCCCTTCAGGCGCTCGAGAGTTTCCCAAAAAACCGATTCCTGGCACACGGCCTGCACCGCAACGTGGCCCGGCCGGCCGACCAGCGGGATGACCGTCGGAGCTTCCGCCCCAGGCAAGATCGCCGTGATCGCGGGGAGCGCGTTTTCGGGCGCATTGAGCACGATGTATTTTGATTCCGCGGTCGCAATCACGCCATCGATCCGAATCCTGAGCGCCTCGATCTTCTCCGCGTGCGGGCCGTCGACCGGCTGGCGGGTGCGGATCAGCACCGCTTCGCTGGCGAACACGTCGGCGACCGGGACCAAGCCGTTCGCTTCCAGCGTGGCACCCGTGGAAACAAGGTCGCAGACAAACGTGGCGATGCCCAGGCGTGGCGCCAGCTCGACCGCGCCGCGCATCGTCACGACTTCGGCATCGATCGACTTATCGCTAAGGAAACTGGTCAGAAGCCGCGGGTAACTGGTGGCGATCCGCTGGCCCTCGAGCATCTCCAGCTGGAAATCGTTCAATTTCTCCGGCGCGGCTATCTTCAGCGAGCAACGACCGTAGCCGAGCCGCGCGATTTGATAGATTCTCGGTTCGGTCAGCCCAAGCGAATATTCGGCGAGCACATTCTGTCCGACAATGCCGAGCTCGCAAATCCCGTCCGAGACGAACGTCGGAATGTCGTCGTCGCGAACGAACATGATGTCGAGCGGGAAGTTTTCCGCCCGCGCCGACAGGCGATTCTTGCCGCCCTGGCTAAGCCGCAGGCCGCTGCCTTTGAGCAGCGCCAGGCTTTGCTCCGACAGTCGGCCGCTTTTCTGGACAGCAATGTGCAGCCGGGTGCGATCGGGACTCATGCGCTACCCGACTTCCGGCGGTCCAACACCGCGCGGTAGCCCGCATTGCCCTCCTGCCGGAGGAAACGAGCGACGCGAACGATCGTGGTGGTGCTGACACCGGTCGCTTCGTGAATCTCGCGATAGGTCAGCGCCTCCTCATCAAGCAGTTGCGCAACGTGCCATCGCTCGGCCAGCGTGTGGACTTCCGCCGGGGTGCAAAGATCAGCCAGGAAGGCGCGCGCCTCGGTCAAGCCGTCGACCGAGACGATCGCGCGCGCAAGGTCGTCAATCAGTTCCGCGCGGGCCTTCGATAACGTTGATGCAGCAGTCATTTCTTGTTCCACCGTGATATAACAGTGGAACGCGGCTAGATGGGTTTGTGATCGATTTCAACCCAAAAAGGTGTGTGTCGGCCAAAAGTCGCAAGTTGGGGCTTCGACGGGGCCGCAAATGGTTATGCCAAGTCATCGGTAATGTCCGCTTTCCACCCTAAGCGGACATTGCAGCGCACTCATGACAAAATGCCATGACTTGGCGCCGAGTCATTTTTATGATTTTCCGACGCTCCGCCAATGTTCGCGGGGAGCGAGGCCACGGCAGGCGAGTGGCCGCCTCCGATGCTTCGGAAGCTGCCAAACCGCGCCGCGAAAGGCTGGAGGGAGAAACCTTATCCTGGCAGCGAAACTGCGTCGGTAACGTGGATCACGCCGTTGGACTGCATGACGTTGGCCTGCGTGACGTTGGAACGCCCACCTTTGGCGTCGATTAGGACAATCCCGTTGCCTTGCATACGAGCCGTCAGAGTTCCGCCCTGCACGGTAACCAAGCTGGCTTGACCGCCGCCTGCCTGGATCGCGCTCATCAAATCTGCCGCGGTCATTCGTCCGGCAACAACGTGGTAGGTCAGCACAGATGCAAGCGTCGCCTTGTTTTCGGGCCGGAGAAGCGTGTCGACAGTTCCCGCCGGCAATTTGGCGAAGGCGGCGTTGGTTGGCGCGAAGACCGTGAATGGGCCGGCGCCCGAAAGGGTATCCACAAGACCCGCTGCTTTGACAGCCGCGACCAACGTGGTGTGATCGGGTGAGTTAATAGCATTCTCTACGATCGTTTTAGCGGGATACATCGCCGCGCCACCGACGTAGGAAATCGCGTTTGAGCCGTCGCCGGCCATCGGGTTCATCGTCATGCACCCAGCCAGTGCCGTCGCTGAAAGTACAATTACTGCTCTGGAAATGTTCAACATATTCATGTGCTCCGTTGTGTGAAGTGTTAGACTCAGGGGCCAAAGGTATCTCGCCGCTTGAGCATCGCTCATGTCCCGCTGCGCTGACCAAGTGCGGCAGGATTCGATTAAAAATGCTCGCGGTCAAAGCGTCGCCCAGCGTCGGTAAGGAATAAGCTTGGACGTTTTGCGGCGACGCCATAGGTCGCAACCGTGATGGCAGCCGCCCCTATCAGGACAGCATGTCCAATGATGCTTATGGCAAACACGGTGTAGCTGCCGATAGCGATTGAGAA
>JBDSTQ010000039.1:0-5208 GCA_039928195.1 Sphingomicrobium sp. | reverse complement strand
GTCGGCGCGCATATCTTCTATCGCTGGGCGGGCGGCTGGGGTCAGCCGGGGGCGTTCGCGAAAAGCTATGGCGGGCATGAGCCGACCGCTTCGCTGTTGCGCAGTGCGGCGCTCGCGGCCGAAGCGGCAACTGCCCCCGCACAGAACGCCGGCGGAATCGCCGAAGTGATCGCCAAGGTTCCCGGCGCCGAGCGGCTTGCGCCCTCGATGCGCGGCGACAAGCGCGTCGCGGTGCGTTTCAACCTGACCGCGCGCAAGGCCTCGAACGACGCGCCGCACGAGGCCTATGTCGAGAAGTTCAAGACTTCGGACAGCCTGCGCTGGGCGCTTTCCAACGATTCGGCGGCGGCCGGCGAAAAGCCTCTCGGCACGCCCGCGACCGGCGGCGGGTCGGCGACGGTCGCGGCGCAGCGCTAGGGCGTTCGGTCGTCCCCCATTCCGGCCAACAGCAACTCGACGCGCAAGCGCACCTGGCCGAGGCGGTCGTCAATCGCCTCGAAATTGTCCGACAGCGCTTTGGCCGCGCTCCATTGCCGCCCGGTCACCGCGAGCTCGCCGAAGCGCCCGCGGTCGCGCAGCGGATCGCGGTCCTGGAGTTTAACCACCGCATCGTCGAACGCCGCGCAGCGATCGAGCAGAGCCACGCTCGGCGCCGCGCGCAGGCGGTCGTGGCACGCGCGGCTGGTGCTGGTCAGCTCCATCTCGTCGCCGCTGCGGGCGATGCGCACAGCCTCGCGCACCCCCGCATCGATATCGCTCGCGGCGAGCGGCGCACGCATTGGCTCGGCCGCTCTGGCGCCGAGTGCCGGCGCGAGCCGTTCGGCGGTCCGGATCAACGGAGTGTCCTGGCCCATCACGAACAACAGGCCGAGCGAAGCCGCGGCGAGCGCAATCGCAACCGCCATCCACCAGCCGCCGAAACGCGGCCGCGCGGTGCCGTCGGCATCGTGAAAGACCAGATCGTCGCGCGGTCGGTCGCGCCGCAACTCGCGATAGGCGCCGATGATTTCGGCGGCGCGCGCGGCATTGCCCCCGGCGCGGTCGGGATGATGATGCTTGATCAGCTCGCGATACGCCCGCTCAACCGACTCGCGGTCGGCCCCGGGTTCAAGCCCGAGCGCGGCATAAGCGGATCCATCCCCTCCCATATCGGCGAGGATATCAACCGCGGCAGCGCTTGGACATAGTGGCGCGAGTGACGGGACTCGAACCCGCGACCTCCGGCGTGACAGGCCGGCGCTCTAACCAACTGAGCTACACCCGCATTTTTGGCGTGCGCGGCAACTAGGAAGAGGCTTGTGGAGTGTCAACCATCGCCGGGCCCATTTGCTGCCGATCCTCAATCTCTTCCTCATCGGCCTCGCCGACGTGAGTCAGCGTCCCGTCCTCGAACAGAAAACCGGCGATGTCGGGCGTTCCGGCGGCCGAAAAAACCGTTTTCATGATGATCAGCAACGGCACTGCGAGGAGCGCTCCGGTGGTCCCCCACACCCACGCCCAGAAGGACAAAGCAATAAGGATCGACAGCGGACTGACGGTGAGCCGGTGGCCGACCACCATCGGCGTGAAAAAATTCGCCTCGACCAGGTGAAAGCTGATGAACACCGCCGGCGGGACCATCGCGCTCCAAATGTCGGGATACGTCATCAGACCGCCGAAAAACAGCAACAGCGCCGCCGCGATCGGCCCGAGATAGGGAATATAATTGAGCACCGCGACGATGCCGCCCCACATCACTGGCGAATCCATTCCGAGCCACCACAGCACTGCGGCGGTAAGCACGCCGAGCCCGATGTTGATCAGCGTGATCGTCCCGAGATAGGTCGAAGTTGCGTCGACCACCTGCTGGATCACCCGCGCGGTCGTCAGCGCGCCTTCGAAGCTTCCACGGCTGACGATCGTCTGCTTGCGCATCGTCGTCCAGCCCGAGAGGAAGAAGAAAATCACCAGCAGCGCGAAGAACAATTGGATGAGCAAATGCGGCGCCGAGGTGGTCAGCAGGTCGAGCATCGAATTGGGCGTTTCGATGCGCACCGCGCGTGGTGCGTCGGTCCCGCTCACCGCGACTTGCGACAGCGTGCGGTCGATAAACCTGTCGAGATTCTTGTACATGTCGAACACCGGCTCGAGCGCGGTCCGCACCTTGCCGATCTTCTGCGGCACCTGCGCGACCCAGTCGGTCGCCGGAAACACAATCGACGCCAACACGAACACCGTCATCGTCAGGAAGATAACCACGCACAGCCCCGCCGACAGCTTGGCCGGAACGCCGCGCCGCTCGAACCATTCGAGCAACGGCACCAGCGCGATCGCGACCACCAGCGCGGCGGTGACCGGAAGGAAAAATTCGGCCCCGGCGCGCAGCGCGAAGGGCAATGCGACGATCAGCCCGACCCCCGCGATCAGGGTCAGCGAGGCGAGCAGACGGTCGCGCTTGACGCTGAGCGTATCGGCCAGCGCCGCGGCCTCTTCGCCGAGCGATGCGACGGGCTGGGATTTTTTGAGTCGAGCGTCCATCGTCCGACCATATCAAGCTGGTGTGGCGAGGCTAGAGGCCGCCATTTATTTCTGCGGACACCCTCAACCAGGCTCCTGTCCCACCGCGGCCCGGGCAGCGGTCCGAAAATTGCTCGCCAGCCCCGGCATCTCGGCCATTGCCGCCAGCTCGGCGGTTGTCGCGTTGCGGAAATTGGCGATCTCCACCAGTCGGCTGAAGCGGAAATCGGGGTTGGGCCGGTGTTCCAGCCGGATCGCATCGCCAGCCTGCAGCGACCCACTGCGCAGCACCCGGTAATACCAGCCCGCGCGGCCATTGCGGACCATCGCGCGAAGCAATCTCTTGTCGTTGAAGCGAAGCGCGAATGTATTGCACGGCTGTCGCGGCTGGCACACGATCAGCGCAGCGCTGCCGATGCCATGCACGTCGCCGACGCACAGATCTGCGTCGCGCAGTCCCTCGACCGTGAGGTTTTCGCCTACGCCCCCGGCCACCCATTTGTCCGCATGCTCGGGAAAGTCGGCCGTCCAGGCGCAATAATGCTCGTTGGAATAGGCATAGACGGCCTTTTCAAGGCCGCCATGGTTGACTTGGTCAGCCTGCTCGTCGCCGACGATGCCCAGCGCGGCGACCTCGACCGGGCCAGTAACCGGACGTTTGATAAATGCGCTTGGCTGACCAGTGAGACCGAGCGGAGCGATCCGCCCGACCTGGACCGACAGCACATGTCCGATCGTCATCGCGTACGCGGCTCCCGCTGCCAAGCGTTGGTGCCCCCGGTCCGACTCGAACGGACACTCCTTGCAGAACTCGATTTTGAGTCGAGCGCGTCTACCATTCCGCCACGGGGGCAACCTCGGCAGCCGCTAGCCGAGCAAGCGCGCCGCCGCAATATTGAGACCCGCCTTAGCGCGCGTAGGAGAAAGCAGCCGGACTTGGCCCATAGCGATTGGGGACGGTGCCGCCCTTCTTGAGGAACAGCGTGAGGATGTTGGCGAAGGCGAGCAAAGTGATACCGAGCACGCCAAGGCCAATGATGCGAGGAAGGATACCTTGGAACGCGAAAAGCACAGGCAAGAAGGCAAGCATCGCACACGGAACGATCAGTTCCTTGCCGCTGTGGCCGACGTCGTGCAGCCGGCGCACCGCAACCCCAAACTGCGGAACGATCAGCAGCAGGCCGACCAGCCCCGACAGGCCAAGGCCCATTCCGGTCATCATGCTGATGAACCGCGCGGCAGCGTTGACGATCAGGAGGAAGGCAAAAAACATCCAGAACTCGTGGCGTGACGCGCGGCCCGAGTAATCGGCAAATTTGCGAAATGTCTGCATTACGGATTCGAACATCATCACCGGCCCGCCCCTTCGGTACGCTAAACAGGCGAACGTTTTGGCGCACTCAGCGTTCAATTTCAGTTACACGGCGCCTGGCGGCGGTAGCTGAGCGCCTCGGCGATGTGAATCCGGCCGACGTTCTCGGCCCCCGCCAGGTCGGCGATGGTGCGCGCGACGCGGAGCACGCGGTGGAAGCCGCGGGCCGACAGGCGCATCGCCGCCGCGGCATCGGCGAGCAGTTTGCGGCCCGGTTCATCGGGCGTCGCGATGCGGTCGAGCAGCTCGCCGTCGGCCTCGGCATTGGTGCGCACGCCCGAACCATTGAAGCGCCGCGACTGGAGGTCGCGCGCGGCGGCGACGCGCCCGGCGACTTCGGCGCTGCCCTCGGTCGGAGGTGGCAGCGTCAGATCCGCCGCCGACACGCTCGGCACCTCGACGTGGAGGTCGATGCGGTCGAGCAAGGGACCCGACACCCGCGCCTGATAATCCGCCGCGCAACGCGGCGCGCGGCTGCAGGCGAGCGCGGGGTCGCCGAGATGGCCGCAGCGGCACGGATTCATCGCCGCAATCAGCTGAACCCGCGCGGGGAAGGTGACGTGCATGTTGGCGCGGGCGACGCTGACGCTCCCGGTTTCGAGCGGCTGGCGCAGCGAATCGAGCACCTGCCGCTGAAATTCGGGAAGCTCGTCGAGGAACAGCACGCCGAGATGCGCAAGGCTGATTTCGCCCGGACGAACGCGCAGCCCACCGCCGACCAATGCGGGCATCGACGCGCTATGGTGCGGCGCGCGGAACGGCCGCCGGCGGCGGATTTTGCCATGCGCTTCGCCCGCGACCGAGGCGACCATCGACACTTCAAGCGCCTCGGACGGCTGCAACGGCGGGAGAATTCCCGGAAGGCACGCGGCGAGCAGCGATTTGCCCGCGCCGGGCGGTCCGCTCATCAAAAGATTATGCCCGCCGGCGGCGGCGATCTCGAGTGCGCGCTTGGCGACTTCCTGGCCTTTGACCTGCGCCAAGTCGGGGCCGCCTTCGGCCGGCTCGGCTTCGGCCGGCGGCGGCGGGGGCAACAAAGCGCTGCCCTTCAGATGTGCGAGCAACGCCAGCAAGTCGGGCGCGGCAAGCACTTCAAGCTGCCCCGCCCAGCTTGCCTCGCTGCCCTGGACCGCGGGACAAATCAGCCCCTTGTCGAGCGCCGAGGCGTGGATCGCGGCGAGCAGCACGCCCGGTGACGCCGCGATCCGCCCGTCGAGGCTGAGCTCGCCGACGACGACATAATCGGCGAGCGTCTCGGCGTCGGTCGCGCCGATCGCCGCCAGCAGGCACAATGCGATCGGCAGATCGTAATGCGAACCTTCCTTGGGCAGATCGGCGGG
>JBDSTQ010000038.1:0-14807 GCA_039928195.1 Sphingomicrobium sp. | reverse complement strand
AGCAGGGCATAATCGTCGCCGCCGGTCGCGGCGAACATCCGCGCGACCGCATGATCGCCGCGAATCGCGACGAACGCCGATGACAAAGGCAGCGAATCGAGGTCGATCTCGATCGCGCTTTGGCTGGCCGCCGCCATGCGCCGCGCATCGAGCAGCAGACCGTCGGACACATCCATCATCGCGTGGGCATGGGGCGCGAGCGCCTGACCAAGGGCAAGTAACGGGATCGGCCGGCGATAGGCCTCGACCAGCTCGCCTTCGGCGGTGCGATCGGCGGTCAGCTGCGCCAGCCCCGCCGCGGCATCGCCGAGCGTTCCGATGAGCCACAATGAATCGCCATCATTGGCCCCGGCACGGTCGGGAACGCGAGTCCCCGCGCGCCCGATCGCGGTCATTCCGAGCACGCGCGGCGCACCCGGGCGCAGCGCGATGGTGTCGCCCCCGATCAGCGGCAGGCGATACGCTTCGCACGCGGCTTCGACGCCATCGAGAAAGCGGCTTTCCCAGCGGTCGTCGCCATTCAATGTCAGCGACAGCAGCGCCCCGCACGGCGCCGCGCCCTTCGCCGCGAGATCGGACAGATTGACCGCAACCAGCTTCCACCCGACGCTGTCGGGCGGATCGCCGGGCAAATAATGGACGCCTTCGGCGATGCTATCGTGGGTGATCACCAGCCCGTCGATCAACGCGGCGTCGTCGAGCAGCCCGCGCGCTTCGGGGGCGGTCGCCATCCGCCGCACGCGCGCGATGACCGCGGCTTCGTCCACTCAACCCGCCGGGGCCGCGCGGCCCTTGGCGATGGCGTCGAGCAGGCCGTTGACGAAGCCGCTCTCGCGCTTGTCGTAGAAAGCGTGCGCGACATCGACATATTCGGAAATGACCGAAGCGGTGGGGACGTCGGGGCGGGCGATCAGCTCATAGGCGCCAGCGCGGAGGATCGCGCGCATCGGCCGGTCGAGCCGTTCGAGCGTCCACCCTTCGGCGAGGCGGGCGGCGATCAGCGCGTCGATTTCCGCGCGGCGGTCATCGGCGCCACTGACGATATCGTCGAAAAAGCTCTGCTCGGCGTCGACATAGGTGGCGTCTTCGATCGTCGCGCCGAGGCGGTGATCGTGGAATTCCTTGATCAGCCGCGGCACCGGCGTCCCCTCCATCTCCTGCTGGTACAGCGCCTGCACCGCGGCAAGGCGCGCGGCGGAGCGTGAGCGGGATCGGGTCGAGGCACGGGACTGGTTCATTGGCCGCGTCCCCTAGCCGCCGCGCCGCCGGCAAGGAAGGGCTTGAGCGCGGCGGCGACTTCGGCGGGTCGTTCCCACGGTGCGAAATGGCCGGCGTTGGGAATGCGGGCAATCGTCACGTCGTCGACCAGCGCGTCGAGCCCTTCGAGCTGCAACGGGAGCAACGCGGGATCGCGCATGCCCCACACCACCAAAGTCGGCACCGGCACCTTGGGGAACGCGCGCAACAGCCAGTCGGGTAAGGGTACGGCGACGCCCGGAGGTGGCACGATCAGGCGTGACGCGCGATACCAGTTGAGCATTGCGGTCAGCGCGCCGGGCCGCGACCATTCGGCGATATATTGCTGTTTCTCCGTCTCCGGGATCAGCGCTGGATCGACATGGTTGCGGAAGGTCTTTTCGAAGAAAGTAGCGAAGCCCATCGCTGCGACCGCAGCCTCGAAGCCCGGCGCGCGGAAGGCGTTGATATATTGCGCGGCGGCGCGCTGGTCCGGATTTTCGATCAGGCTTTTTTGAAAGAGCACCGGATGCGGCGCGTTGATGATCGCCAGCCGCTCGAGCCGCGGATCGCCGCGCAGCGCCGCCGCCCAGGCGATTGCTCCGCCCCAGTCGTGCCCGACGAGCGCAAAACGATCGAGCCCGAGCGCATGTGCCAGCGCGAAGATGTCGTCGGTTAATTTGTCGGCGGCGTAGGCCGCAACCTCCTGCGGCCGGTCTGACCCGGCGAATCCGCGCTGATCAGGCATGATCAGCCGGAAGTCGTCGTCGAGCAGCGGGGCGAGTTCGCGCCAGGTGCGATGCGATTCGGGGAAACCGTGGAGCAGAATGACCGGCGGCCTGGCGGCGTCCCCGGCGAACGCGACGTTGAGCATGACGCCGGTGGTCAAGCCGACGCGGCGCAATTCGATCACGGGTAACTGACGGTCAGCGGGATTGCAGGGAGCGGGATGAATTCGGCATCGTCGCCGGGCGGCAACACGAACTCGCCCGCTTTCCACGCGTGCTTGGCCTCGGTGATCCGCTCGCGCCGCGAGGAGACGAAATTCCACCACACGTGCCGCGGGCCGTCGAGCGGCGCGCCGCCACAAAGCATCAACCGCGCACCGCTCGCCGAGCGCAGCGTCGGGCGGTGGCCGGGCGCGAGCACCACCAGATGCCGGGGTTGGAGCGCAAAGCCGTCGACGCTCGCCTCCCCGTCGAGCAGATAGAGCGCGCGCTCGTCGGCTTCATGATCGAGCGGAAGCGCGGCGCCCGGCGCGAGATCGATCGCCGCGTAGAGTGTCGGCGAATGCTGGGTGACCGGGGAACTCAGACCGAACGCATCGCCCATGATCAGGCGCACCCGCACCCCATTGGCGTCGAGCGCCGGCAACCGGTCGGCGGGGACATGCTCGAACGCGGGAGCAAGCTCCTCCTTGTCGGCCGGAAGCGCGAGCCAGGTCTGAATGCCGTCAAGCGATGGGCCGCCCGCGCGCTCGTCGGCGGGCGAGCGCTCGCTATGCGCGATGCCGCGCCCGGCGGTCATCAGATTGACCGCGCCGGGCGCGATCCGCTGGACGGTGCCGAGGCTGTCGCGATGGTCGATCGCGCCGGCGAACAAATAGGTCACGGTAGCAAGGTTGATGTGCGGATGGGGGCGCACGTCTATTCCTTGCCCGGGCGGCAGCTGTGCCGGCCCCATCTGGTCGAAGAAGATGAACGGCCCAACGGTTGTCCGGCCGGTGTGTGGCAAGGTGCGGTGAACCTTGAACCCGCCGAGGTCGTGACTGACCGGTGCGAGCGTCTGGAGGATGATGTCATTCACCCGGCGCGCTCGCTCGAATCGTCAGCGCGTGGACGCGCTCGTCCATCAGCTCGCCCAGTGCGGCATAGACCATGCGCTGGCGCGCGACGCGCGACTTGCCGGCGAAGCCTGGGCTTTCGATGGTCAGCGCGAAATGGCTCTCGCCCGCGGGGTTGTAGCCGCCGTGGCCGCGATGCTGCTCGCTTTGGTCGATCAGCTCGATTCTGGTCGGGGTCAGGGCGGACTCGAGCCGCCGCAACATTTCGCTTGCGACCGGCCCGGTGGATGGTGCGTTCATTGCCTCTATATAGAGGGGTCTGACAAGCGAGGAAGCGTGGCGTCGAAGACTGCAAAATTTCACGGCCGCATCGAGGGCGCGCAAGCGCATTGCTCGGTCCCCGACTGTCCCGAGCCGGGCGAGTACAAGGCACCGCTGCAGCCGGCCAATTTCGACGGGCCGGGGAGCTGGCGCTTCCTCTGCCTCGATCATGTCCGCGAGCATAATGCGCGCTACAATTTCTTCGACGGGATGAGCGTCGAAGAAATCAGCGACGCACAATCGCCGCTCGGCGGGTGGGAGCGGCCGAGCCGCCCATTCGCGACGATCGGTGCCGATCCGGCGCCCGCGTGGAGCGATTTCGCCGATCCGCTCGAGGCGATCGCGACGCGGTTTGGGCGGGCGAAGAGCGGCGAGCCGTCACGCTTCACCCGCGACCAGCGCCGCGCGCTGGCAGTGCTCGGGCTTGGCGACGATGCCGACCGCCAGGCTCTGCGGCGCGCTTACTCGGGACTGGTGCGGCGCTATCACCCCGACAAGAATGGCGGCGACCGCAGCCAGGAAGCGCGATTGAGCGCAGTGATCGAAGCTTATCAGTTGCTCAGACGCGGGGCGGCGTTCGCTTAGTCGCGGTCGGGTGCGCGCAAGGGAAAGAAAGCGCGATAGGGTCGCGCTTCGTCGATCGCTCGCGCGACCACCGGATGCGCAAGTAGCCGCGCGCGATAAGCAGCGAGGCGCGGACGCGCCGGGCCAATCGACTCGATCCAATCGGCGTAGAATAAGGACGGCGCGGCGGCGCAATCGGCGAGCGTGAAGGTATCGCCGACCGCCCACGGCCCGTCGCCAAGATTGGCCTCGAGCCAGTCATAAGCAGTGAGCAGCCGTTCGCGCGCTTTGGCGACGCCGAACGGATCGCGCGACTCTTCAGGGCGAAGCGCGTCGAACACCGGCACGGTCATCTGATTCATCACATATTGGTCGAAAAAGCGATCGAGATAGCGCACCCGGCGGCCGTCTTCGCCGTCGGGGATCCAGCGGTTTGGGCCGGGCTGATGCGCCTGGAGATGCTCGATGATCGAGGTCGATTCGGTCACCGGTTTGCCGTCGTCGAGGAGCATCGGGAATTGCCCAAGCGGCCAGTGGCGCTTGAGCTCCGCCATATGTTCGGGATGCTGCTCGTCGAGGATCCGGTAGGTGAATTCGGTCCCGTCCGCCCACAGCGGGATCAGCACCTTCATGCAGTAACTGCTGAACGGGTGAGCGAACAATTGAAGGCTCATTGGATCTCGCCCTTCGCGGCGGCAACGAAAACAGCATGTTGCGAATTGAATGCGCGCTTGAATGCGGGGCGCCCTTCGCCGCGCGCGACATAGGCCGTCAGGTTTCGATACCCGTCCAGTAGCGCCAGTGAGCTGGGTCGGCGGAGGACGTTGATCACCATCAGATCGCCCGCGCTGAACTCGCCGTCCAGCCAATCCGCTTCGCCCAATCGATTGGAAAGATCAGCCAATCGCACGCGGATGCGTTCGTCGAGCATAGGAAGGCGCTGTTCAAACCAGCCCTTGTCGCGCTCCGTGAGAACCGCGGCTTCGCGTTCCACGATCGGTGGCTCGATCGTGCTTTTCGCGGCGAACCTCCAGGCGATCGCCCGCGCCCGCGCATCGGCGGTATCCGGCAGCAGGACACCGTTCAGTTCGGCGATGCGAAGCACGATTGCCGCGGACTCGAAGAGCACGAGCTCGCCTTCTTCGTACGTCGGTATCTGGCCGAACGGCTGAAGCGCCCGATGGGCGGGTTCCTTCATCTCGCGGAAAGAAACCAGGCGGACGTCGTAAGGTTGACCGACTTCCTCAAGCGCCCAGCGCACTGGCATGTCGCGCGCCAGGCCCCGACCGCGATCCGGCGAGCTCTCGAAGGCAGTTATGGTCGGGCGCTGTCCACGAGTAACGGGCTCACGATTGGGGCTCACCAGCTGCCTTCGGCCATCGCCTGCTGCCGTGCCTGCTCGCGCTCGCTCGGCGGCGTTGTCACGTAGGTGCCGGTCTCGACCGGCCCGGCCGGCTGGTAGGTGGCGATGATGTTGCCGCCGTCCGAGACCTTGTGGCGGGTCATGTTCAGCGTCCCGGGCGGCGTGCCGTCGCCGAACAGGCGTTTGCCCTGGCCAAGGACCAGCGGCGAGATCATCAGCGTCAATTCATCGAGCAGCCCCGCTTCGAGCAGCTGCGGGTACAGCGTCCCGCTGCCCTGGATGACAAGGTCAGGTCCGTCGCTTTGCGTGATTTCGCGTAGTGCCTCGATGGCATCGACCTGCTCGCTATTGTCCCATTCCAGCGGCTGGTCGCGATGGGTCACGACATATTTGGTGCAGGCGTTGAAGGGGTCGCGGATGTCCGCCATCGCGTCCGGCGCGTACGGCCAGTAAGCGGCGAAAATCTCATAGGTGCGGCGGCCAAGCAGCAAGTCAAACGGACGGCCGAACAGCTCGCCAATCTTGTCCTCGATCGCGTCGTCGCCAACCGGCGGCAGCCAGCCGCTGAAGCGAAACCCGCCGGTCGGGTCTTCGTTCGGCCCGCCGGGCCCCTGCATCACCCCATCGATCGAGACGAACGCCGCACCGATGATCCTACGCATCGACGGGTTGGCCGCGCCGGGCCGCCTCGATTTTCGCAACATCGATCTTTTGCATTGTCATCATCGCGTCGAACACCCGCTTGGCGACCGCCGGATTGGGATCGGTGTTGCCCTCGAGCAGCGCGCGGGGCGTGATTTGCCATGAAAAGCCCCAGCGGTCGGTACACCAGCCGCACTCGCTCGCCGCGCCGCCGTTGCCGGTAATCGCGCTCCAATAGCGGTCGGTCTCGGCCTGGTCTTCGGTCACGACCATGAAGCTGACCGCCATGTTGGGCTTGAAATTAGGGCCGCCGTTGAGGCCGACGAAGGCGCGGCCGAGGACGGTGAAGTCGACGGTCAATTCATCGCCTTCGCGGCCGCCGGGATAATCACCCGGAGCGCGCATGGGCGCGCCAACGGCGCTGTCGGGAAAGGTCGCGGCGTAGAATTCGGCAGCCTTACGCGCCTCTCCCTTGTCGAACCACAGGCAGGTGACGAGTTTGTCGGTCATTATACTCTCCCGTTTTTGCGCGGCCCGACGAGGCCAAGGCCCACGCCTTGCGGGTCCATCGCGTTGAGCGAAAATTCGCCGCCGGGGATCTCCATCGGGCCGAACAGGATCTGGCCACCGCCCGCGGTGACCGCCGCCGCGGCGCGGTCGATGTCGTCGACGCCGATGTAATAGGTCCACAGGCTGACCGGCACTTGCGGCGGCTTGCGCATGACCGCGCCGATGCCAATGCCGCCATGCTGGAGAAAGCGATATTTGCCCATCTCGCCCATATCCATGTCGCCCTCCTGCACCCAGCCGAAGTGGCGGGTGTAAAAGGCGATCGCGGTATCGGGGTCGGTGGTCGCGAGCTCGTTCCAGCGGACGTGCTGCGGATGATCGGCCGAAAAGACGTCGCTGTCCTCGTCGCTCGCTCCGCGCATGACGTAAAATGGCGCGCCCTGCGGGTCGGCGAGCATGGCGACGCGGCCGACATCCGGGATGTCGAACGCGGGCATCAGCGCCGCGCCGCCGTCGCTGGTGACCGCCGTGACCGTGGCGTCGACATCGTCGACCCCGATGTAGCCGAGCCACACCGGCCGCGCGCCGTGGCCGCGCAGCTCGTCCGTCAGCGGCAGTATGCCGCCGGCGAACTTGCCGTCGCCGCGTCCGATCATGCGATAGCCGTTGGGGAAGTTTGACCTAGTGTCGATTTTCCAGCCGACGACGGCATCGTAGAAGGCTTTGGACGCGTCGACGTCGGGGCTGAGCAATTCGTACCAGATGAAGCTTCCGTGGGGATTAGGCATCGATTCCCTCCAACGAGCTGACGAACGGCTTGAAGCCACCCCAGAACATGCGCTTGCCGTCGAACGGCATGTCGCCCCCGGGCTGCATTTCGGGGTCGGCCATGATCTTTTCCCAGCCCTTGTCGCGGGTCGCCTTGTCGGGCCAGATGACGAAGGAGAAGACGACGTTTTCGCCGTCTTCGGCCTGCACCGCGCGGAAGAAATCCGTCACTTTGCCATGTTCCAGCCCGTCGCCCATTGCCTCGATCGAGCCGAGCGCGCCAAGCGCGGTCGCCTTGCGCGCAAACATATCCGCCATGGCGCGATATTCGGTCAATTTCTCGTCCTTCATCGGCAGGACAAATCCGTCGATGTAACTCATGCTGCTTCTCCTTGCGGTTGGTGGGTTTTGAAAACGGCGAGCTGGTCGGCAAGCGCGCGCTGGAACGCCGGGCGCGCTTCGCCCCGCGCGAGGTAGGGACCGAGAATCGGGTGAGCGGTGACGAGGTCGGTGTGACGCAGGTTGCGCAGCACGCTGACCGTCATCAGGTCGCCGATCGTGAAATTGTCCTCGAGCCACGGGCCATCGCCGAGGGCTTCGGCGAGCTTGCCCAGCCGCTCGGTCAATTGCTCGACGACTTGCGGCCGCCGCTCCTCGGTCCACCCCTCGCCGCGATGGAACAGGTCGATCGCGCCAAGCTCAAAGATCACCGGCTCGACACTGTTGAGCGCGGCCACCAGCCAGGCAATGCCGCGCATGCGCGGATTGATGTCCCGCGGCAGCAGCCGGTCGTCCTGCAGTCCGAGATGAATGAGAATGGCGCCGCTCTCGAACAGCTGCACGTCGCCGTCGCGGAACGCGGGGACCTGGCCGAACGGCTGCTCGCGCAGATATTCCGCCGGGCGCGGGTGAAGCGCGTCGAGCAGGCGCACGCGATAGGGACGATCAATTTCCTCGAGCGCCCAGCGCACGCGA
Organism: Sphingomicrobium sp.; assembly: GCA_039928195.1. Taxonomy (GTDB): domain Bacteria; phylum Pseudomonadota; class Alphaproteobacteria; order Sphingomonadales; family Sphingomonadaceae; genus Sphingomicrobium. The sequence continues at coordinate 6,645 of JBDSTQ010000038.1, read as the reverse complement.
AGATCGCGCACGAGGCCCGCGGCGAACGGCGGCACCCAGCGAAAGGCGGTGACCTCGATGGCCGCGGCCGGATCAAGAGGCACGCTATACCTCCTGGGTGTCGAGCGCCGCCGCGCCTTGCTCGGCGGCCTTGGGATCCATCCACATCGGCTCCCAATGATGACCGTCGGGATCCTCGAAACTGCGGCCGTACATCATGTCGCCCATTTCCTGCTTCGGCCCCGGGTCGGCTTTGCCGCCATTCGCCGCGGCCGCATCGACCATGGCGTCGACCGCCTCACGGCCGTCGCACGAGATGCACAATAGCGCCTGGCTCGACCGGTGAGCGTCGGCGATCGGCTTCGACGTGAAGGTGCGGTAAAAGTCATGGGTCAGGAGCATCACGCTGATGCTGTCGGAGAATTGCATCATCGCGCCCTGCGGCGACGTGAACTTTGGCTCGTTGCGCGCGCCGATTGCCTCATAAAAGCGCTTCGACGCGTCGATGTTGCTCACCGGCAAGTTCACGAAAATCATTCGGCTCATTGGTCACTCTCCCGCGAATCGATTCGCTTGTCTTATGCCCATAGCAGTCATATATAGCAACTGTGGAGTCAGAAAAGATAACCAAGTCTGCCAAGCGCTTCTACGATGACGCGTGCGGCACCGCGCACGCATTGGAGTTGATCGGCGAGCGCTGGTCGTTGCTCGTCCTGCGTGAATTGCTGCTCGGGCCACGGCGCTTCTCGGACCTCAAGGCCGATCTTCCGGGAATCAGCGCAAACGTGCTCAGCCAGCGGCTGACCGAGCTCGAGAGCAAGGGTCTGGTGCGCAAGGTGCGCTTGCCGCCGCCCGCCAATGTTCAGGTCTATGAAGCAACCCAATGGGGGCTGGAGACCGACCCGATCATTCGCGCGCTCGGGCAATGGGCGGCGCGCAGCCCGCGCCACGATCCGACGCTGCCGCTGTCGGCGGTATCGATCATGCTGTCGTTTACCGCGATGCTCGATGCCAAGGCGGCGCGCCAGTTCGCCGGGAAAGTCGCCTTCCGCTTCGGTGACGACGTGTACGTTGCGCAGGTCGGCGATGGTGAGATCAGCGTCGCGCGCGGGGATGCAACCGACGGGCAGGCGCTGATCAGCGGGCGTCCGACCGACCTTGCCGCCGTGGTCTATGGCGGGGCACCGCTTGAGCTGCTGTCGATTGCTGGCGATGCCGCGCTCGCCCGCCGCTTTCTCAAATTGTTCAAATTGCCGCCCAAGGCCGCGGTTGAGGTGCCGCGCGCGACCGCTTAAGTGCAACAGCTATGACCGACCTTGCCAATGTGAACCCCGAAAGCCGCAGTGACACCGTGATGGCCGCGCCCGACAAGATGGCGCGAGTGCGCGACTTGTTCGGGGTCGACAGCGACATGGAAGTGCCCGCCTTCAGCGAAGCCGACGAGCGCGTCCCCGACCTCGACCCGACCTATGTGTTCGACGCCGATACTACGATCGCGATCTGCGCCGGCTTCGCCAAGAACCGCCGGGTGATGATCCAGGGCTATCACGGCACCGGCAAGTCGACCCACATCGAGCAGGTCGCGGCGCGGCTCAATTGGCCGATGATCCGCATCAACCTGGATGCGCACATCAGCCGCATCGACCTTGTCGGGCGTGACGCAATCGTGCTCCGCGACGGTCAGCAGGTGACCGAATTCCGCGAAGGCCTGCTGCCGTGGGCGCTGCAGCATCCGGTCGCTTTGGTGTTCGACGAATATGACGCCGGACGCCCCGACGTGATGTTCGTCATCCAGCGCGTGCTCGAGGCCGAGGGGAAATTGACCCTGCTCGACCAGAATCGCGTGATTTGCGCCAACCCCTGGTTCCGCCTGTTTGCGACCACCAACACCGTCGGGCTCGGCGACACCACCGGCCTCTACCATGGCACGCAGGCGATCAATCAGGGCCAGATGGACCGCTGGAACATCGTCACCACGCTCAACTATCTGCCCGCCGCGGTCGAGGCGCAAATCGTGCTCGCCAAGTCGGGCGAATATGACGAGCCCGGCGGCAAGGTGACGGTCGAAAAGATGATCAAGGTCGCCGATCTGTCGCGCCAGGGCTTCGTCAACGGCGATATCTCGACCGTGATGAGCCCGCGCACGGTGATCAGCTGGGCACAGAATGCGCATATCTTCGGTGACATCGGCTACGCCTTTCGCGTCTCCTTTCTCAACAAATGCGACGAAAGCGAGCGCGCGCTGATTGCCGAATATTACCAGCGCGTGTTCGGCCAGGATCTGCCCGAAAGCGTGGTCGGCAACTCGAGCTAGGCTGCGTCTTGCGGCGGATCGTCGGGGCGGCGCGGCATGAATTCGATCGCGACGGTGATGATCGTCCACACCAGCAAGGTCGCCTGGAGCTTGTCGGGCAACTTCTCGCCTTGGTCGAGGATCGGCACGACCAGCCACGGCATCGAGAGGATCATGACCAAAGTGAGCAGCGCGTAGATCACTTTGTGCGCGCTGGCGGTGACGTAAAGGATCGAGATGATGATGCCGCTGACGAGCACCAGTACGAAGCCGAACTCAAACTGGTCGAGGCGCTCGGTGCCGGCCATGACGAAGCCGAGCACTGCGCCGAAGAATGTGTTCATCCCGGTGAGATGCGCGGCATATTCGCTCTCGGTCGTGACCAATGCCGCGGGCATGCGTAATTTCATTCGCCAGGCCCTCCCGCTTGCATGTTGCGGGGGCTGCGGGGCATTGGCAAGGCGATGAGCGGCCAAACGCCAGTCGATGCCTTTCGCCGCGCGCTGGCCGGCGCCGCGCGCGCGATCGCGCAGGATCCCGAGGCCGATGTGGTCTTTGCGAGCGAAGCCGCGGCGACCGCGGGCAAGACTGCGCGCGTGCCTTCGCCGGGGCCGGCGCTCGAGCCCAAGCTGGTCGCCGAAGCCCGCGGCGCGGCCGATGCGCTGGCGCTGCGGCTGCGCTTTCACGACCCCAAGTTGCACCTTCGCACGGCGCCCGCCGAACCCGAGGCGCGGGCGGTGTTCGACGCGCTCGAGACCGCGCGGGTCGAGGCGCTGGGCGCGCGCGCGATGCGCGGTGTGCGCGACAATCTGGCCCAGCTCGCCGAAGCGCGGGTGCGCGGCGACGCGATCGTCCGCGCGCGCAGCGCCGAGGAAGTCCCCTTGGCGACCGCGGTCGGGCTGCTCGCGCGCGAGCGGCTGACCGGCGACGCCCCACCGCGCAGCGCGCTCGCCGGACTTAAGCTGGTGGCGCCGTGGATCGAGGAAAAAGCCGCGGGCGAGCTCGATGGGCTGGCGCTGACGATCGACGATCAGGCGGCGTTCGCGTGGCTTGCCCGGCGGGTGCTCGAGGATCTCGATCTCGCCGCCGCCGAGCAGCCGGTCGAGGATCAGCCCGACAATCAGGGCGACGATGAGGACGGCGACGAAGCGGGCGATCAGGACGCCGAGGACGATGGCGACGACAACGCGCCGGCGGGCGGCGACGCCGAAGCGCGCGGCGAGGAGCAAGAGGATACTGAAGCGGACGACGGCAGCGACCAGGACATGCAGCCGGGCGACCAGGACGCGATGCCCGGCGACGATGTCGACGACACTCGGATGTCGTCCGCTGGGCGGCGCAACTGGGAGCTGAGTCCGCCGACCAGCTACCGTGCGTTCACGACCCGTTTCGATGAGGCGATCGAGGCCGCCGAACTGTGCGACGAGGAGGAATTGGGACGGCTGCGCGCCTACCTCGACCAACAGATGGCGAGCCTCCACAATGTCGTGACGCGGCTCGCCAACCGATTGCAGCGGCGGTTGCTCGCGCAACAGGCGCGGAGCTGGGATTTCGACCAGGAGGAGGGGATGCTCGACGCCGCGCGGCTGGCGCGGGTAGTGGTCAATCCGGCGCACTCGCTGTCGTACAAGGTCGAGCGCGAGACCGAATTTCGCGACACCGTGGTGACCTTGCTGATCGACAATTCAGGCTCGATGCGCGGCCGCCCGATCGCGATTGCCGCGATTTGCGCCGACATTCTCGCGCGCACGCTCGAGCGCTGCGGCGTGACCAGCGAAGTGCTCGGCTTCACTACCCGCGGTTGGAAGGGCGGGCAGAGCCGCGAGCTGTGGCTGACCGAGGGGCGACCGGCGCATCCCGGGCGGCTCAACGATCTGCGCCATATTATCTACAAGCGCGCCGATCAGCACTACCGCCACGCGCGCAAGCATCTCGGGCTGATGATGCGCGAGGGGCTGCTCAAGGAAAATATCGATGGGGAGGCGCTGCTGTGGGCGCACGCGCGATTGCTCGCGCGGCCCGAGGAGCGGCGCATCTTGATGGTCATCTCGGACGGTGCGCCGGTCGATGATTCGACCGCTTCGGCCAATGGCGGCCATTATCTCGACCAGCATTTGCGCAGCGTGATCGAGTGGATCGAAAAGCGCTCGCCGGTCGAGTTGATCGCAGTCGGGATCGGCCACGACGTCACGCGTTATTACGACCGCGCGGTGACGATCATGGACGCCGAGCAGCTCGGCGGGGCGATGATCGAGCAGCTGGCGCGATTGTTCGAGACGGCGTGAGCGCGGCCGCGCCGGAAACAAGTTGGGCCCGGCGCAACAACGCGCACCGGGCCCCCCTCGATACGCGACGCGAGGGAACTGACCGGCTGGCGCCGGTGCGGCGAGGAAAAGGGGTTAACCCCGCCTATGGCGACGCTTCTGCCCGATTCGCGCGCAATGAAAGCTGAATATCGAGTGCAGCTTAGGTTCAGCAAAATCTTTGTGTTTCAAGCGTTTATGCTGGCTGGCCTGATCTGGACGGCAAATCTGCAGCTGCGCCGCTCACCCAATCGCGTGGAGCTTGGCTTCCGCTCATCGAGCGTGAATTATGCGCCGGTCGCGCTCAATCCGGCGGACTTCGCGCCGCTGCGGCTGCGGGGCGCGTGGACGCTGACTAGCGACGATCCGCGCTTTGGCGGCATCTCGGCGCTGGTCCTCGACGACGACGCCTTTCTTGCAGTGACCGATTTGGCGGTCGTGGCGCGGTTCGCCCGGCCGGGCCAGGCGCGCGTCCCCGCCTGGCTCGACGAACTCCCCGACGGACCGCGCAGCTCGAAACGTAAATATGAGCGTGATTCGGAAGCGCTGTTGCGCGACCCGCACGGCCGCGGCTGGTGGGTCACGTTCGAGAATCGCAACGAAGCGTGGTTGTACGACCCGCGCTTCGGACGCGACTTCGGGCGAATCGATTTCGGCATCGCGGCGTGGCCGTTGAATGCCGGGATCGAGGCGATGGCGGATGCGGGCGGCGAGGTGTTGATGTTCCCCGAATCGGGCAAATCGGTCGTGCGCTGGGACGGCAAGCAGGCGGTGCGGGCAAACATCGCGCGCCCGCGCGGACGGATCTCCGATGCGGCGCGGCTGCCTGGCGGGGACCTCGTGGTACTCCATCGCCACTGGACTTTGCTCGGCTTCGCGAACGCCCTGACCTGGCTCGGCCCGGCACCTGGCGGAGGGTATCGGACACTGCGCAGCTTTCCGCTGCGGGGAACATGGCGCGATAATTTCGAAGCGCTCGCGGCCGAGCGCACGCCCGCCGGCACGACGCGATTGTGGCTGATGACCGATGATAATTCGCAGCGCCCGCTGCGGACGCTGTTGATCGCGCTCGACGTCCCGAAGGACCTTGCCGGTTAGGCCGCGGCGGACTCGGCGGCGGGCTCGGCGGCCTTCTTGGCGATCTCGCGCTTGAGCTTGCGCGCCTTGAGGCTGAGCTTTTCCGCCTTGGTCTTGGTCAGCCAATTATCGAGACCGCCGACATGCTCGACCGAGCGCAGCCCGTGCGTCGAAACGCGCAGCTTGACGCTCTGCCCGAGGGCATCGGAGATCAGCGTCACATTCTGCAAATTGGGCAGGAACGTGCGCTTGGTCTTGTTATTGGCGTGAGAAACATTGTTTCCCACCAGCCGGCCCTTGCCGGTCAGTTCGCAAACCCGCGCCATTTCAAAATCCTGAATTTTTGTCGAATCGCGCCTTGAAGCCAAGGCCCGAGAAGCGCGGCCAATTATACGCTTGGCCGACGCTCGTCAATGTTACGCGAGCGGTGCGGCGGCAACCCTCGGGCAAGTGTTGCGTTGGGCGAATGTCTACGACTCGACACATAGGTTAATCAGTAAGAATAAGGTGGATATTCATGCGCGCGCTCATTTTCATTCTGGTTCTCGTCCTGCTCGCGCTGATTGCTGCGATCGCCACCGGCTTTGTCGATATCAATCAAATTCGCGGCGCCAAGGCCCCTCAGGTATCTGCTACTCAGAACGGGGTCGTTGCCAAGGGCGGGCAGACGCCGGCGTTCGATGTCGAAACCGGCTCGGTCAAGGTTGGAACAAAGGACGCGCAGGTCAAGGTGCCGAGCCTTCAGGTGCAGCGTCCGCCCGAACCGGTTGCCAACCAGGCGACCACGAACGCGATGTAGCTGACTTCGCCGCCGTGCTCCTGTAGCGGCGGCGCGGCGATGAGCTTTCCCTTGCCCCGACCGATGCGGCGCGCGCTCGACCTCGCGGCCGAAGCTGCCGCAGCGGGCGAAGTCCCCGTCGGCGCGGTCGTTACAAAGGGCGAGGAGATCCTCGCCGAAGCGCGCAACGCAATGCGCGGAACGACCGACCCCAC
>JBDSTQ010000037.1:0-3437 GCA_039928195.1 Sphingomicrobium sp. | reverse complement strand
GGCGACGCTGGTGCTGATGGTGATCTGGGCCAATGTCCACGCCAGCTACATGCTCGGCCTCGGCATCGCCGGGGTGCTGACGCTCGAGGCGCTGCTCGCTCGGCCGCGAGAGCGGCGAGCAATTGTCGGCTGGTCGATATTTTTGGCCGCCGCGGTGCTCGCGGCGTTCGTCACGCCGCACGGCATCCAGGGCTTCATCTATCCGTTCCAGGTTAGCGGAATGGGCGTGGTGGCGGTGATCGACGAATGGCGCGCGACGAACTTCACCGACGACCGCTTGTTCATCATCGTCGCCGCCGCGCTGTGGTTGGTGGTGGCGCTGCGCTGGCGCCGGATTAACCCGCTGCGGATCGTCCTGCTCGGCGGGCTGACGGCGTTGGCGGTGGCGCACGCGCGGCACCAGATGCCGTTCGCGATCGTCGCTCCGTTGATCGTCATCCCGCTGCTCCCGCGCGAACGCAAAGAAGTGCAGCGCGAATCTGCGTTATCGTCGCGCACAATGTGGTTGGCCGGCACGCTTGCCGCAGTCGCGCTGATCGCCGTGCGCGCGATCGCCCCGTTTAATCTGCACGACAATATCGCGTTCGCATCGACCGCCATCGCCCGCGTCCCCGCCCCACTGCGCGCGCAACCGGTATTCAACGGCTACAGCTTCGGCGGGCCGCTGATCCTCGCCGGCGTCCAACCGTATATCGACGGCCGTGCCGACATGTATGGCGACGCCTTCACGCTCGATTATGTCGCGATGCTTCGCGGCGACATGATGCGCTTCCGCCGCGCCGATCGGCGGTGGCGATTCGGCTGGACGATCCTGCCGCCGAAAGTCGGGCTGGTCGCCAAGCTCGATCGCGCGCCCGAATGGCGGCGGCTGTACGCCGATCGGTGGGCGGTGATCCATGTTCGCCGTCCCGCAACGTGACTCGGCGCGGATTTTTATTCTGTTAATCGAGCGCCGCGACATGCTAATGCGAACGCGGGCAAATGGGGGATTTGCAGTGGCATTGATTGCAGCCGCGCTGGCGTTGATGGGCGCATCGGTAACCACATACACCGTCTCGGCGACCGACTTCGGCGTGCGCGAAGTGGGCCGCTCGGCGGTGCAACGAGTCGAGATATGGCGCGGGCCGGTGAGCACTCCACTCGGGTCAGGCGCGCCGGTAACCTATGGTGCATCGTCCAGTTCGGGCGCGCCGATCGCACTTGGCGCGGCGGCGAGCCTCGGCGCGCACTGGGGCCGGGTGACGAGCTTGCGCCGCAGCCCGGAGCATAACCGGCAGGTCGGCGGGGTGCGCAACAGCTATCATCTCAGCGGCCGCGCGATCGACATCGCGCGCCGCCCGGGCGTCAGCCACGCGTCGATCGCGGCGGCTTACCGCAACGCCGGCTATGCGCTGGTCGAGTCGCTCGACGAAGGCGACCACAGCCATTTCGCGTTCGGCTCCAATGGCGGCCATGCGTTGCTTCGTGCGCCGCGGGCAAACAGCCAAGTCGCCGGTGCGACCCAATGGCGGATGGTCGCCGCACCGCGCTGATTCAACACCGACCGACAGGCGAAGCGTCCGCTTATTTGACGAATTTGAGCGTCATCCGGTCGCTTTCGCCTATCGCCAGATATTTGGCGCGATCCGTGTCGCCCAACTGCAGCGCGGGCGGCAATGTCCAGACACCTTCGGGGTGAGCGGTGGTGTCGCGCGGGTTGGCGTTGATCTCGCTTGCGCCGACCAGTCGGAAACCGGCCTGCTCGGCGAGGCGACGGACGGTCGAAACCTTGAGATAGCCGCTGGTGCGCTCGCGCGCCGAATCGGCGGTTTCGGGCAGGCGGTGGTCGACCACGCCGAGCGTTCCGCCGGGTTTGAGCATCGCGTACATCTGACGAAAGGCGAATTCGGCATAGGGCGTTTCGCCCATCATCCAATTGTGCACGTTGCGAAAAGTCAGGACGACGTCGGCGGTGCCGTCGGCAACGCCGGTCTCGCCCGCCGCGCGGACCGGGAACGTGGCCAAACGCGCCTTGCCGTATAGTTCCGGATTCAATCCGACGAGCGCGCGAAAACCGGCCAACCCGCGGTCGGGCGCGGCAACGCTGTAGGAGCCGCCGCCGGACCGCAAATAAGGCGCGAGGATCTCACTGTACCAACCGCCGCTGGGGAAAATCTCGACCACGCTGTCGCTCGGCTTGACCCCGAAAAACGTCAGGGTTTCGGCGGGGTGGCGATATCGGTCGCGCAAGACGTTGGCCGGGGTGCGGGTCGGCGCCGCGATGGCCACCCGAAGAGCAGTGCCGGGCGCGTCCGCGGGCACGGGTGCGGCGAAGCTGGCGGACAGAGGGGCGGCGGTTAGCAGGGCGAAGGCGATGCGGCGGATCATGGCGGCTCCTTGGGGTGGAGAGCGGCATGGCGCGGCGATGCCATTGAGGCAAGTCGGACCGAAGGGCAGGGACCGTGAAGGGACGACGCGGACTAAACCCGCGCCGACTATTCTAGTTACAGGCAGGCTTCCAGATAGGGCTGGTCGAAGCCGTACTGTTTGGCCTTGTCGAGCGTGTACGGGCGCAGGCCCGTCGAGCGGTATTCGCCGATGATCTTGCCGTCGGAACTCTCGTCCATATACTCGAACTTGAACAGCTCCTGGGTGACGATCACGTCGCCCTCCATCCCGATCACTTCGGTGATGTTGGTGGTCCGGCGCGAGCCGTCGCGGAGGCGCTTGACCTGGACGATGAGATCGACCGAATCGGCGATCTGACGCGAGATCGCTTCCTTCGGAATCTTGATGTCCGACATCATCACCATGTTCTCCATACGCGCGAGGCATTCGCGCGGGGAGTTGGAGTGAAGCGTGGCCATCGAACCGTCGTGGCCGGTGTTCATCGCCGCCAGGAGATCGAAACACTCCTGGCCGCGAATCTCGCCCAGGATGATGCGGTCGGGGCGCATACGCAGCGCGTTGATGACCAGATCGCGGATCGAGATCGCGCCCTGACCCTCTAGATTGGCGGGACGCGTTTCGAGCGGCAGCCAGTGCGGCTGCTGCAGACGAAGCTCGGCGGCATCCTCGATGGTGATGACGCGCTCGCCCGGATCGATCATTTTCGACAGCGCGTTGAGCATGGTCGTCTTGCCCGAACCGGTGCCGCCCGAGATGACGACGTTCATCCGGCTCGCGCCGGCGATCTTGAGCAAGGTCGCCATCTTGTCCGACATCGAGCCGAAGCCCTTCATCATGTCGAGCGTGATCGGTTTTTCGGAGAATTTGCGGATCGAGATGGCGGTTCCGCGCAAGCTCAGCGGCGGGATGATGACGTTGACGCGGCTGCCGTCCTGAAGACGGGCGTCGGCCAGCGGGGTGGTCTGGTCGACGCGGCGGCCGACCTTGTTGACGATCCGCTGGGCGATCTGGAACAGATGCTCCTCGTCGCGGAACTGGATGTGGGCGAG
>JBDSTQ010000036.1:0-6177 GCA_039928195.1 Sphingomicrobium sp. | reverse complement strand
AAGCGCCTTGGCCTGCCGTTCGTCGACAGCGATTCCGAAATCGAGGGCGCCGCGGGCTTGAGGCCGCCGAAGTGTTTGAACGCTATGGCGAAAAAGATTTTCGTGATGGCGAGCGGCGGCTCGTCGCACGGCTCATCGAGGGCGAGGTGCGGGTGATCGCCACCGGCGGCGGCGCCTATGTCGACCCGCGCACGCGCGAATTGCTCAACAGCCGCGCGATCACCATCTGGCTCGACGCGCCGGTCGAAGTGCTGGCCGAGCGCACCGCGCGCCGCGATACCCGTCCGCTGCTTCGCAACGCCGATCCGCAGCAGACGCTCGCGCGCCTGTCGGAAGAGCGCCGCCCGTCCTATGCCGAAGCGCATATCCATGTGCGCAGCGGTGACGGCGCCCACCGCGATGTCGTCGATTCGATTCTGCGCGAGCTCGAAGATTATCTCGGCGGCCTCGCGGCCTAGGCCGGCTCGGGCCCCAGCTCGTCGTCGGGCAGCGCGCGCTCGGCGCTGAACGCGCGGTCCTCCCCGGCGTGAAGGTCGCCGGTCTGGCTCTGCCGCTCGAGCCGTTCGCAGTCGCGCAAGCGATATTCGCGCTCGACCCGCTCGACCTCGTCCCCCGTGATTCCCGATGCGTGGAGCGCCGCGCGGCCCATGCTGACCGCACTGTCGAACAATTCGCGCTGGGCAAACGCGAGGTCGAGCCGATCGAGCGACATCAGATGGACGCGGTCGAACACGCGCACCATCACCGCCGCCTGCGGGAAAGCGTCGAGCACGACGCGCAGGGCGTCGGCGTTCAGCCCGCCATCCTGATTGTCGTTGCAGAAAGCGATGATCCTAGCGGTGTCGGCGCCGGCGGTGCGCAGCAGGTCGAGCCGGAGCCCGTCACCGTAATAAACGGTCGCGCCAAATTCGCCCGCGCGCTCGATCAGGCTTGGCTGCTTGTCGATCAGGGTGACGCCGATGCTCTTGGCCTGGAGCATTTGCGCGACGGTTTGGCCGAAGCGGCCATAGCCGACGACGATCGCGCTCGACGGCGGGGACAGTTCAGGACCGTCGAGGCCGTCGGCGCTGGCGGTCTCGCGCCGGTCGAGCCAGTCGGTGAAGCGCATCAGGAACGGCGTCGTCGCCATCGACAGCGTCACCACCGCGCCGAACAAAGAGGCGGCCTCGGGCAGGATGAGCTGCGCCGCGGTTGCCTGCGCGAACAGGACGAAGCCGAATTCGCCCGCCTGGCTGATCAACAGCCCCAGGCGCAATCCGCGGTGCCAACTGTTGCCGAACAATCGCGCAAGCGCGGTAATGACCGCGCCCTTGATGACGATCACCCCGGCGGCGATGCCGATAACGAACAACGGCTGTTCGGCGATCAGCGACAGGTCGAGCATCATCCCGACCGACAGGAAAAACAGTCCCAGCAGGATCGAGCGAAACGGTTCGACGTCATTTTCAAGTTCGTGGCGATAGGGCGATTCGGCGAGCATCACCCCGGCGACGAACGCGCCCAGCGGCACCGACAGATGGAGCGCGTGCATCAGCGCCGATGCGCCGACCACGGTGAACAGCCCGGCGACGATGAACAGCTCGCGCTCACCGAGGCGCCCGACCAGCCGGAACAAGGGATTGAGCAGCACCCGGCCGGCGATCACCAGGCCGATCACCGCCAGCAAGGTGTAGAGCGCGAGCGTCCATCCGCCGGGCGCGCTCGGGTCGGGCGCGACGCGCGCCATCGCGGCGATGATCGTGATCATCGGCACCAGCGACAGATCCTGGAACAGCAGCACCGCGAAGGCGCGCTCGCCGAGCGGCGTATTGAGCTCATGGTCCGACCGCAGCATCGGCAGCACCTGCGCCGTCGACGACAAAGCAAGCGGCAGACCGATCGCGAACGAGGCCTCGGCCGACACCCCGAGCGCGAGGTGGATGAACAGGCTGATCGCCAGCCCGCACAGCACGACCTGGGCCAAGCCGAGTCCGAACATGTCCTTGCGCAGCCGCCACAGCCGGCTCGGCTTGAGTTCGAGCCCGACGAGGAACAGCAAGAGCGCGATCCCGATCTCGGTAATCCCGACCAATTGCTCCGGGTCGCCAATCAGGCCGAGCAGGTGCGGGCCGATCAGCGCACCGGCGACGATGTAGCCGAGCGTTGCGCCGAGCTTGAGGCGGCGGAAGAGAATGACAAAGAACAATGCCGCGCCGAGCATGATCGCGCCGCTCTCGAGGATCGCGCTGGTGGTTTGCGCGGCCTGGGCGGCGGTCGTCATCGTGCGGCTTCGATCGCCGCGAGCAAGGCCCGAAACGGCAGCATGATCGCGCCGTGGCGCCCTTTGCGCGAGCGTGCGGGCGCGAGGTCGGCCATGTCCCAGGGTGGCTCGGGCACTTGGCCGGTGAGCCAAGCGCATAGCCCGGCTGAAGCCGACTCAATCTCCTCCGCCGACCGACCGACGGCGCCCCGTTCGACCAGCGCCGCAGCTGCTTGCCCGAACGCGCAGGCGTGAACCTCCTGCGACAGCGCCGTCACGCGCCCGTCCTCAAGCTGAACCGCGGTCGCAATCCGGCTCCCGCAAGTCGGCGACCGAACCTCGGCGCGGCCGTCTTGGCGAGTCAGCGCGCGCGGCTCAGCGAGCGACGCGGCAAGGCGCAGGATGGCGGTGGTGTAGAGCGGCTGCGCGGTCATGCAATTCGCCTTACCAACCCCCGCTCATCCTGAGTAGCGGCTGAGCGAAGGCGAAGACGCGTATCGAAGGAGGTCCTTCGATACGGCCCTTCGATGCGCTTCGCTTACTCAGTGCCTACTCAGGATGAGCGGCGGAGAGCTAGGCGCGCCGCCATGTGGTCCCATGCGGGCCATCCTCGAGCAGGATTCCTTCCGCTTTCAGTTCATCACGAATGCGATCGGCGGCTGAAAAGTCACGACTCGCCTTGGCGTTGGCGCGCATTTCGATCTGGATACCTATCGATTCTGGAGTGTGACGAACGACGATGGTTCCCTCGCATTTAAGTTCATCAAGAACCCCACCCTGAAACCAGCCCTGAGCAGTCACCCCAAGTATCCCGAGCAGCCTCGCACTAGCCTTAAGCGCGCCGCCATCGAGCGCACCCAGGCGCGACAGCGCGAGCGGGGTGTTAAGGTCGTCGCTCAGGGCAGCGAGCACGCCCGGATCGACCTCGCCGACTTCAGCATCCGCCGCTTTGCGATACAGTCCGTCGAGCGTCGCTTTCGCCTGCGCGATGAGGCTTTCGGTCCACGGCAACGGCTGGCGATAATGGGCCGACAGCAAAGCCAGCCGCAACGTCTCGCCTTTGTGCGTCTTCAGCAATTCCTCGGGCGTGACGACGTTGCCAATGCTTTTCGACATCTTTTCCGCGCCCATGTCGACGAAGCCGTTGTGGACCCAATAGCGCGCGAGCGGGGCGCCGTCGTGCGCGCAGCGGCTCTGCGCGATCTCATTTTCATGGTGGGGAAAGATGAGGTCGAGCCCGCCGCCGTGGATGTCGATCGTTTCGCCGAGGTGCGCACGGATCATCGCCGAGCATTCGATGTGCCAGCCGGGACGGCCGCGGCCCCACGGCGAGTCCCAGCCGATCACGCCGTCGGCGCTTGGCTTCCACAGCACGAAATCGGCGGGATCGCGCTTGTATGGCGCAATCTCCACCCGCGCGCCGGCGATCATCGCGTCGCGGTCGCGGCGGCTGAGCGCGCCGTAACCGGGGTCGCTCGGGACCGAGAAAAGCACGTGGCCCTCGGCGGCATAAGCGTTGCCGATTTCGATCAGCCGGCCGATCATCGCCACCATCGGCGCGATATCCTGCGTCGCGTGCGGGGCAAGATCGGGATCGCGAACCCCGAGCGCGCGCATGTCTTCAAGGTAAAATCGCTCGAAGCGCTCGGCGATTACCGCGGGCGCCACCCCCTCCGCCTCGGCGGCCGCGATGATCTTGTCGTCGACGTCGGTGACGTTGCGCGCATAGGTCAGGCTGTCGGCCCCGAACTCATGCCGGATCAGCCGCGCGAGCGTATCGAACACCACCGCCGGGCGCGCATTGCCGATGTGCGCGCGGCCATAGACCGTCGGTCCGCACACATACATGGTGATGCGCTGGGGGTCGGCGGGGACGAAGTCGCGCTTCGCCCGCGCCATCTTATCGTACAGGCGGATCATCGCGCCGGCCTCGCGCCCCCGCTGCCGCGCCGCGCTTCGACCCAATCGACGATCCCGCGCCCGCTGGCATTGAGCAACGGATACGTCCGCGAGTGGGTCATCCACCCCGGCCGCTCGGCCTGCGGGCCATAGACCATGTCGGTGGCGAGATTGGCGAGGAGGAAGAACAAGGTCGCGCCAAGCAGACCCTTCAACAATCCGAAGCCGCCGCCGAGGATGCGGTCGACGGGGCCGATCACCGGCGAACGCCGGGTCTTGCCGCCGATCGAGCGCGCGAGCAGCTTGACGATCAGGAAGCTCGGGATGAACAGCACCGCGAACGCGACCACCGCCGCGGCCGCGGGGGTGCTGCCGAACTGGCCGGTCAGTCCGTGCCACAGCTGCGTGTGGAACAGCTTGAGCATGGCGATCGCCACGATCCACGCGAGCAGCGAAATCACTTCATGCACGAAACCGCGCACGAAGCCGATCGCCGCGCCGCCGACCAGCAGCAGGAAAACGAAGATGTCGAGCGCGCTCATGAGAAACGGCTAGCTTAGGGCGCATATCGGCGCCAGCCCCGGAACGGCGGCAATGCCCAGCGAATGTTCATCGCAAACGCCATAGCGCGTTCGCCCGGGCGTCGGATGGCGCATTGGATCACCATCGGTCGGCGGAGTTTTCAGTGAACCATGCATTGCTTTCAATTACCGTGATGGCGATCAGTCTCGGACTGGCGAGCCCAGCCGCGGCAAAGAAGGTCGCCGCACCGGCCGACGACGCTTCGGTCGCGGACACGCGCCGATATTTCACCGAAGACCCCGACGCGCCGATGATCGCCCCCGCGGGCTACGACGTAACCATCGTCGAATATCTCGATTACCAATGTCCCGCGTGCCGCGCCTCGGCCGGGCCGCTCAAGCGATTGCTGGCAAAGGACCCCAAGGTTCGCGTGATCTTCCGCGACTGGCCGATTTTCGGCGCGATGTCCGAGCGCGCGGCGTTGTGGGCGATCGCGAGCAAATATCAGGGCAAATATGTCGCGTTCCATAACGCCCTGTTCGAGGCAGCTCGCCCGCTCGACGAGATGAAAATCGAGGCAGCGGCGAACAAGGCCGGGGTCGATATCGCGAAGCTCAAGAAGGACATCGTGAGCCATTCGGAAGACATTGAGGATCTGCTCGCACGCAACGACGAGCAAGCACAATTGCTTGGGCTCGACGGCACGCCGGGTTTCATCGTCGGCAGCGTCCAGAGCTTTGGCGGGATGACTTTGGCGCAGTTCGAGGAGAGCGTGGCGGACGCGCGCAGGGGCGTCGGCAAGGCGGCGACCGAGCGCGGGCGGCGATGAAGGCGGCGCTCGGGGCGTTGGTCTTGATCGCAGGCCCGGCCGGTGCTGCCGCCGATCCTGCCAAATATATTCGCGCCGAGTTGATCGCCGAAAGCGCCGTGCCTCGCCCCGGCAGCAGCATGGTCATCGGCATTCGCATGATCCCCCGTTCCGGCTGGCACGGTTACTGGAGCAACCCGGGCGAAAGCGGCTTTGCGCCGAGCGTGCGCTGGACGGCGCCCACGGGCGTCACCGTCGGCCCTTTGCTCCACCCCGCGCCAAGTCTGCTTAAGGTCGGCGGATTGACCAGCTTCGTCCACGAAGGCCCGCACATCCTGCTCGCGCGCGTGAGCATTCCGCGATCGGCGGCGCGGGGCACAAATCTGCCGCTCAGTGCCACAGTGACTTGGGCGGCGTGCACCGCTACCCAGTGCGTGCCGTTGCGGACAACTCTGAAGCTAGACTTGATTGCGGGTTCCGGCACCCCGGGCACGAGCGCCGCGGCGTTGCGCGCGGCGGTTCGCAAGTTGCCGCGTCCCGCACCTCAAGGAAGAATGACAGTCGCCGGTGATCGCGTCCGGCTGCAACTCCCCCCTTTGCTCCACATCGATCCGCGCCAAACACGCTTTTTCCCCGAAACCGGGGTTTTCGCGGGTGCGAGCGGCGCTACGCTACACAATGGCGCGATAGTCATCGACGCGTCGCGGCG
>JBDSTQ010000035.1:0-8178 GCA_039928195.1 Sphingomicrobium sp. | reverse complement strand
GCATTGATTTCATCCGGCCGGAAGTCGACGAACTCCGCCCGCGGATCAGCGTCATCGGGGTCGGTGGTGCGGGCGGAAACGCGATCGCGAATATGATGCGCGCCGACGTCCAGGGGGTCGATTTCGTCGTCGCCAATACCGACGCGCAATCGCTCAATACCTCGACCGCCGACCGCCGCATCCAGCTTGGACTGCGCATCACTCAAGGACTCGGCGCCGGATCGCGCCCCGAGATCGGCCGCGCCGCCGCCGAGGAATCGCTCGACGAGATCGAAGCCGCGCTTGAGGGCGCTCACATGTGTTTCATCGCCGCCGGAATGGGCGGGGGCACCGGCACCGGCGCCGCGCCGGTGATCGCCAAGGCCGCGCGCGACAAGGGCATTTTGACCGTCGTCGTCGTCACCAAGCCGTTCGCGTTCGAAGGCTCGCGCCGCGGACGCTCGGCCGACACCGGGATCAGCGAACTGCAGCAGCATGTCGACACGCTGATCGTCATTCCCAACCAGAATCTGTTCCGTCTCGCCAATTCGGACACGACCTTCAAGGAAGCGTTCGAAATGGCCGACGAAGTGCTCCAGCAGGGCGTTCGCGGAATCACCGATCTGATGGTCATGCCGGGCCTCATCAACCTCGACTTCGCCGACGTCCGCTCGGTGATGAGCGAGATGGGCAAGGCGATGATGGGCACCGGCGAAGCCGACGGCGACAATCGCGCCATCGAAGCCGCCGAGAAAGCGATTTCCAACCCGTTGCTCGACGGCGTCAGCATGAAGGGCGCCAAGGGCGTGATCATCTCGATCACCGGGGGCGAGGACATGCGCCTGATGGAAGTCGACGAAGCCGCCAGCCACATCAAGGAACTGGTCGATCCGGATGCCAACATCATTTGGGGTTCGGCGTTCAACAACGACCTTGGCGGCAAAATCCGTGTGTCGGTTGTGGCGACCGGGATCGAGGCCGAAATCGGCGCTCAGCCGGCCCCGGGCAAAGTGTTCACTTTTCCCGGTCGCAGCGTTCCGGCGCCGACCCAGCTTAATGCCGGGAACGAGGCCAATGCCGCGCTCGAAACCGCACTCGAGGATGACGACGACACGCTCGAGCTCGACCAGGAAATCGCCGAGGATGGCGACGATGAATTGGTGCTCGGCGCGGACGATGTGCTGACCAGCCCGGTCGGCTCCGCGCCGATCGCTCCGCCCGCGGACGAGGATGACGGCGACATGCCGACCATCAGCGAGGCTCCGGCGCCGGCGGCAAGCCCGTCGGGCGGCACCTTGTTCGAGCGCATGTCGAACATCGCGCGCGGCGCACCCAAGGCGCAGATCGGCGAGGATGAAGGCGGGTTCGAAAGCGACCCGATCGACATCCCGCGCTTCCTCAATCGCCAGAACAACCAATAGCTTTCGTTACAGCGAAACGACCGGCGGAGCGGGTTAACCGCGCCGCTTTTCGTTTACCAGCTAAGCCATTGAATCGTTTCGTGACCGTCTCACCGTTTTGCCCGCACGGCTCACCGTAAAGCGACTAGGCAGAAAGCCCGCAGCAAGATTCTCTGTGTCAACGGGGAAGGATGCGGGGGAAGATGACCTTCAAGCTGCGAATTCTGGGCGTGCTGGTGGCCGTTGCTGCACCGGTTGCAGCGGTGACTCCGGCCGCCGCGCAAGGCAGCTATTCACCCTATGACGAAACCGCCGCCTCCGCGCTTGCGCGCTACGTCCGCACGCTCGCGTCGAACCCCAAGGATTTTGGGACGCTGATCGGCGCCGGCCGCGCCGCGCTCGCGCTCGGTGACGCCCAGGCCGCCGCCGGATTTTTTGCGCGCGCCGATGAAGTCAGCCCGCGCAGCCCGCTGCCGCAAGCGGGGATGGGGGCGGTGTCGGTCGCCAATGGCGAGCCGCTCGCGGCTTTGCCCTATTTCGCGCGCGCGCAGCAGCTTGGCGCGTCGGTCGCGACCTTCGCCTGCGACCGCGGCCTCGCGTTCGATCTGCTTGGTCGGCAGGCCGAAGCCCAGGCCGACTACCGCGCCGCACTGGACGGCCATGACAGCGAAGAAACCCGCCGCCGGCTGGCGCTCAGCCTGGCAATCAGCGGCGACAAAGCGGGTGCGCTCGCCGCGCTCGCCCCTTTGCTCGCCAAGAACGATGCCGGCGCCGCGCGCTCGCGTGCGTTCGTGCTCGCGCTGACCGGCGATTCACCGGGCGCGATGGCGGCGATCGACGGCGCGATGCCGGGTAGCTGGTCGCGCGTGTCGCCATTCCTTGCGCGCCTGCCCGCACTCAAGCCGGGCGAGAAAGCCGCCGCGGTCAATCTCGGCATTTTCCCCGAAGCCGGCGACACCGCGCTCGCAGCAATCGCGCCGCCGCCGACGCGACCGGTCGTGACGGCGTCGAATGTCGGCGTCACCGACCGTCTGGCGGGTGTCGAGGCGTTGCTTGCTGCACCGCCACCGCCCGCGCCGCCACCCGCGCAAATGGCCTATGCCGCGCCCCCGCCGCCGAGCGTTGCCACAGCGACCGCCGCCACGGCGACCACCGCCACCGCCGCCGCTTCGCCGCCGTTGACGCGTGTCCAGGCTAAGAAGGTCTGGCTCCAGCTTGCGAGCGGGCTCAACGCCGAAGCCCTGCCGAGCCAGTTCAACCGCATCAAATCGCGCAATCGCGACCTGTTCGACGGGATCAGCGGCTTTGTCGCCAAGGGCTCCGACCGCGCGCGGCTGGTGATCGGCCCGTTCCGCAGCGCGAGCGACGCCGAGACCTTTGCCGAAGATCTCCACTCGGTCGACGTCACTGCATTTCGCTGGAGCAATTCCGAATCGGATACGATTGTGCCACTCGGCACGGAATGACGCTCCCATCGGCACTCGCCGCGGATCCGTCGGGGTCGCGCGGCCGGCGCCATCCCGAAACCGATCACGGCCCGCGCGGTCCGCGCGATATCTTTCAGCGCGACCGCGACCGCATCATCCATTCGATCGCCTTCCGCCGCCTGCGCCACAAGACGCAGGTGTTCGTCGCCCCCGACGGCGACCATTTCCGCGTGCGCCTCACGCACAGCCTCGAGGTCGCGCAAATCGGCCGCACGATCGCCCGCGCGCTCGGGCTCAATGAAGATCTGACCGAGGCCTTGTGTCTCGCGCACGATCTTGGCCATCCGCCGTTCGGCCATGGCGGCGAACATGCGCTCGATGCCGCGCTCGCCGATGCCGGCGGGTTCGACCATAATGCGCACACGCTGCGCATCGTCACCAGGCTCGAGACCCCATACGCCGATTGCGACGGCCTCAATCTCAGCTGGGAAGCGCTCGAAGGTCTGGCCAAGCACAATGGGCCGGTAACCGCGCCGACCTGGGCATTGGCCGAGGCCGATGCCGAATTTGATCTCGAATTGGCAAGCTGGCCAGGCCTCGAAGCGCAGGTCGCGGCGATCGCCGACGACATTGCGTACGACAATCACGACATCGACGACGGGCTTCGCGCCGGGCTGCTCCACCTCGACGAATTGATCGCACTGCCGCTGGTCGGGCGATTGTGGGCGGCGATCGGGGCGCGCCAGCCGGGGATATCGGTCGACCGCCAGCAGCGCGCGTTGGTCCGCGACATGATCGGGACGATGGTCGGCGACGTGCTCGCCGAGACCGAGCGGCGGGTGCGCGAGAGTGGTGTTGCAACCGTCGCTGACGTGCGCGCGGCGGGGCAGGCGCTGGCCGGCTTCTCGCCCGCGCTGGCGGACGAGGAGCGCGCGCTCAAAGCCTTCCTCTACGCGCGCCTCTACGACCTCCCCGAACTGCGCCCGGTGCGCGAGGAGGCCGAGCGCGTCGTCGCGGGCCTTGCCGCGGCCTACCGCGCCGATCCCGCGCTTCTCCCCGACGACTGGCAGCGCGCCGGGTCCGAGCGCGAGCGGCTACGCACCATCGGCGACTTCATCGCCGGAATGACCGACCGCTTCGCCATCGCGCGGCATGAGCAATTGGTGGGTGCGGTGAACCTTCCGGCCAACCGGTTTTAGAGCCGCCCAATCGCATTCGGCGAAAACGGAAGTCAGGGTGTGTGCTGATGCGCCCGCATCTGCTCAGGCGTCAGCCGCAAAAATCGGGCCGCGTTGTTGTAGAGAATGTCGCGCTTCTGCGCTTGGGTCAGGAACGGCGCGCTTTGGATCGTCTCGATCGCGATCGGGATCGTGTCGGGCCAGATCATCTGGTCCGAGCCGAACATGATGCGCTTGGCGAAGCCCGCGTCGACCAGCTGCTGCAACTGCCGATAGAAATGCGCGCGCGGAAAGCCCCAGTTGTTCTGGGCGACATCCACGTACAGGTTGGGGTGCGAATAGAGCAACGCGATCATCTCTTCGACCAGCGGCGAGCCGTAATGCATCACATATAGACGCAGCTTGGGATGACGCCTGAGCAGAGGTTCCAGATCGAGCGGCCGCCCCGACGCGGGACTATATTTGCTTCCGGGAAGGACGGTGGCGCCGCCGGGCGGGCCTTCGCCCAAGTGGAGGCCAACCGGGATGTCCAACCGCTCGGCGAGCGCGAAAAAGGGTTCGAGCCGCGCTGCATTAGCGGTCTCGCCATCATATTGCGGACTGATTTCGGCGAAGGCCTGAACTTTCCCCGCCCGAACCAGATTTTCCAGCACGCGGATGTCCGCCCCGCGCAAGTCGCCGGGGTCGATCGCGGTCCAGTAACGTTTCGGCGCGAAGCTTCGCCACAGCTCGGCGTTAGCCATGCTCGCGGAAGTGTCGTCGCTGGTCACGCCGAGCATCCCGTAAATATTGTAGCGGAGCATGATTTTCGCAGTCTGCCGGGCATTGTCCGCCGCATCCTTGGCCGACGGCAATGGATGCGCGCAGGTCGCGGCTTGCTGCACCGTTGGCGTCACCGCCGGGTCGATCGGCGGGAACTCAACCGCGTCGCGGTTGGTGCAGACCGGCTGGGGCCCGCCGAAATCCGCTGGCGAAGAGGCATGCATGTGCATGTCGATGATCGGTTGTGGCACCGCGCCATGCGCCGCCGAGGCGAGCGACGCGGCAATGGCAAGACTGCACAGTTGCATGGCCCCTCCTTCGATCAGGCTGCGCCGATTTTGAGACGTCTGCAATGTCGCACGCGGACGGTCCGAATTTGGGCAGCCTTCCCCGCAAGGTCCCCGCTGGAATGCTGGCCGGGGTCTGTGTAATAAAATCGCATGACCTCCAGCTCTCCACCGCCATTCCGTCCTGATATCCGCTACCTCGCCGAGGGCGGGCAGGAGACCGAGCTGATGTACGGCCATGGCTTCGACCTGCCGCAGTTCGCTTTGTTTCCGCTGCTCGATAATTCGGCAGCGGTCGAGCGCCTGACCAGCATGTATCGCGCGGTGCTCGATGTCGCGGTCGCGCACGACATGGGCGCGATGCTCGGCGGGCTCGACTATCGCGCGAGCCCCGACTGGGCGGGACTTCTCGGGATCGACGCCGCCGGACTCGACCAATTTCAGAAGCGCTCGATTGAATTTCTGCAACAGGTCGCGGAGCCTTATCGCGAGCGCTTGAGCCACGTCCTGATTAGCGGCGCTGTCGGCCCGCGCGGCGATGCGTATGAGCGCAGTCTCGCGATCACCCCCGAGTCGGCCGAGGAATATCATTCGGTGCAGATCGCCAGCCTCGCCGCGGCGGGGGTCGATCTGGTTCAGGCGATGACCTTTTCCAGTGGCGATGAGGCGATCGGGGTGATCCGCGCCGCACGCAATCAAAACCTGCCGATCATCATGTCGTTCATGCCCAATAGTTCGAGCGCGGTGGGCGGGGTGTCGTCGCTTCGCCAGCTGATTGAACAGGTCGATCAGGCGACCGAAGGTTACGCCTTATTCTATGGCCTCAATTGCTCGCACCCGCTTGAGTTCGAGCCTTTGCTTGAAGAGCAAGGCGAGTGGATTTCGCGGCTCGGGATGCTGCGGCCCAACGCCTCGGCCAAGGACAAGATCGAGCTGTGCCAGATCGGTCATCTCGAGCGCGGCGACATCGCCGAACTCGCCGAGCACATGGGCGCGATCGCCGTGCGCTTGCCGCACATCGCGGTGTGGGGCGGGTGCTGTGGCACCTGGGACGAGCATCTCGACCGCATCGCGACCGCGATCGAACCCGTCGGCTAAGGCTGCGTTGCCACCCAGATGACGCGCAGCGCCGGCTGCGCTAGAGGCGATTCCATGTCGCTTTTCGCTCGCTATGCCGCGCTCCTCGACGGGGTGCTTGATGATCTTGTCGCCGATGGCGCGCTGCCGGCGGGGCTCGACCGACGCAATGTCACCGTCGAGCCGCCGCGTGATCCCGCGCACGGCGACCTGGCGATCAACGCGGCGATGGTCCTAGCCAAGCCCGCGGGGACCAATCCGCGCGCGCTCGCCGAAACGCTCAAGGCAAAACTCGAAGCGCTTCCCGCGGTGACCGGGGTGGAGATTGCCGGCCCCGGCTTCATCAATCTGCGGCTCGACCCCGACGCGTGGCGCGACGAGCTGCGCACGATCCTCGCGCTGGGCGACGCCTACGGCCTCTCCACCATCGGCAACAATGCGCGGGTCAATGTCGAATATGTCTCGGCCAACCCGACCGGGCCGATGCACATGGGGCATTGCCGCGGCGCCGTCGTCGGCGACGCACTCGCGCGGCTGCTCGAGGCGGCGGGCTTCCGCGTGACCAAGGAATATTATGTCAACGACGCCGGCGCGCAGGTCGATACGCTCGCGCGCTCGGTCCACCGCCGCTACCGCGAGGCGCTTGGGCAGGACATCGGCGAGACCCCCCAGGGCATGTATCCGGGCGACTATCTGGTCCCGGTGGGACAGGCGCTGGCGGAGGAGTTCGGCGACCGCTTCGTCGTGGCGGACGAGGCCGAATGGCTCGACCTATTCAAGCGCCGCGCGGTTGCCGCAATGCTCGACCTCATCCGTGCCGATCTTGCCTTGCTCGGGGTCCATCACGACGTTTTCGCGTCCGAACGCGCGGTTCAGGATGCGGGCGCGGTCGACCGCGCGCTCGCTTTGCTCGACGACAAGGGGCTGATTTACACCGGCACGCTGCCGCCGCCGCGCGGCAAGACACCCGAAGACTGGGAGCAGCGCGAGCTTTTGCTGTTTCGCTCGACGCTCTTCGGCGACGATCAGGACCGCCCGGTCAAAAAACCCGACGGCAGCTGGACCTATTTCGCCGCCGACACCGCCTATCATCTGCAAAAGCTCGAGAAATCGGACGAGTTGATCAACATCTGGGGCGCCGATCACGCGGGTACGATCAAGCGCACGCAGGCGGCGGTCGAGGCGCTCGCCGGCCGCCCCGCGCTCGACGTCAAGCAGGTCCAGATGGTGCGGCTTCTGCGCGGCGGCGAGCTGGTCAAAATGTCGAAGCGCTCGGGCAGCTTCGTCACCCTCGCCGAAGTGGTCGAGGAAGTCGGCAAGGACGTCGTCCGCTTCACCATGCTGACGCGCAAGAATGACGCGCAGATGGATTTCGACTTCGAACATGTGGTCGAGGCGTCGAAGGACAATCCGGTGTTCTACGTCCAATATGCGCATACCCGGATCAGCTCATTGAAGCGCAAGGCGGCGGCCGCTGGCGTCGATCTTGCCGCGCCCGCCGATCTGTCGCTGCTCGACGCCGAGGAGCTCGCTTTGGTCCAGCGCGCGGCGCAATATCCGCGGATCATCGACAGCGCCGCGCTGGCGCACGAACCGCACCGCGTCGCTTTCTATCTGGCCGAGCTGGCGGCGGCGTTCCACGCTTTGTGGAATCGCGGCAATGACGATCCCGCGCGGCGCTTTCTGATCGAGGACAATCCACAAGTTTCTCGCGCGCGGCTGGAATTGGCGCTAGCCGTAGGGCAGATTATTCGCAGCGGGCTCGGCCTCATGGGCGTGGCCGCGACCGAGGAGATGCGCTGACCATGGGCGATGTCCGAGTGGCGGCCGGGCTGGATCGGCTTCCGTGGCTCGCGGACGAACCGCAAACGCGCGCGCTGCCCCGGCGGCGGCGGATGTGGCCGCTGTGGCTCGCCGCAGGTCTCGTCGCGCTGATCGTCATCGCCGGCGCGGCCTATTGGCTGGGGACTCGGAGCAGTCCGGTCGAGCAGCCGCGCGCGGCGATTGCCGACCGCGTGCCGGTGACCGTTCCGCTGCCCGCGCCGGTCATGCCGTCCCCGCTACCCCA
>JBDSTQ010000034.1:0-10932 GCA_039928195.1 Sphingomicrobium sp. | reverse complement strand
TTTCCGACGGCGCGAGCAGGCTTTCGTCGACATCGACGGCGAGGATTCGGCCTTTGGCGGTGGCGCGGATCTTGACCAGCCCGCCGCCGGCCGCGCCCTCGACCTCGATCTTGTCGAGGCTGTCCTGAGCCTTTTGCAGCTCGACCTGCGCGTTCTGCGCCATTTTCATGATTTCTTCGAAGTCCGGCATTTCCGGCATGTCACCCGCCTCGCGTTGAAAAGGACTCTAGCTCGGCCTCCGGGAAGGCTTCGGTCAATGCGCGCACGCCCGGATCGGCCAATATATCGGAGCGAACGCGCTGCTCGGCGATTTTCTCCTGCTCGAGCAGCGATGGCGCGCCCGCTTCGTCGGCCAGCGCCACCCGCCACGCGATCCCGGTCAAACTTTTGAGGACCGCCGCCAGCTCGCGCGCCCAATCGGCGCCAAGCGGGCGCATCGGCCGCAGCACGAGTTCGCCAGGCGCGTAGCGGATCAGGCCCACTTGATCGTGCAACTGCTGCGCGAGAATGCGCTTGCCGCTGTGCTCGATGAGCGCGACCAGCGCTCCGAAATCGACCGGCATCACCGCCGGCCGCGGCCCCGAGGACTTCGGCGCGGACCCTTTGCCGCCGCCGACCTGAATCGTCCCCTCGCCGCCCAGCGAGGCGAGGAGGACCGCGGGGTCGGGCAATTCGGCGGCGTGGATCAGCCGCAGCAGCGCCATTTCCGCCGCCTCGCGCGGATCGGGTGCAATCTCGACGTCCTTGAGACCTTTGAGCAGCATTTGCCACAGTCTGTGCAGCGTGCCCCAGCCAAGCGTTTTCGCGAGTTCGGCGGCCGCCGCCTGTTCCTCGGCCGAAATCAGCGCGTCGGGCTTGCCCCCGGCCTTGGCCCGGCTCGCCGCATGGAGCGACTGCATCAGCCCGCGCAGCAATTGCGTCGGGTCGATCCCCAGCACATGCGCCTCGTCGAGCTGGGCGAGCGCGCCCTCGGCCTCGCCGCCGAGCACCGCCTCAAGCAAGCGGCGAATGCGCCCGCGGTCGGCCAGCCCGAGCATCTCGCGAACGTCCGCCGCGGTCACCGTGCCTGCGCCATGCGCAATCGCCTGGTCGAGCATTGACAGTCCGTCGCGCGCCGAGCCTTCGGATGCGGTCGCAATCATCGCCAGCGCCTCGGGTTCGGCTTCAACCGCTTCGGCCTTGGCGACTTCGGCGAAATGCGCGGCGAGCTTGTCCGCCGGGATCCGCCGCAGGTCGAAACGCTGGCAGCGCGAGAGCACCGTCACCGGCACCTTGTTGACCTCGGTTGTCGCGAGGAAAAATTTGACGTGCGCGGGCGGCTCCTCGAGCGTTTTGAGCAAGCCGTTGAACGCCGGTTTCGACAGCATGTGGACTTCGTCGATGATGTAGATTTTGAAGCGCGCGCTGTTCGACGCGTAGCGCACCGCGTCGATGATCTCGCGCACGTCGTCGATCCCGGTGTGGCTGGCGGCGTCCATTTCGATCACATCGATATGCCGCCCCTCGGCGATCGCCTTGCACGGCTCGCACACGTTGCACGGCGTGATCGTCGGACCGCCAGTGCCGTCGGGGCCGATGCAATTGAGCGCCTTGGCGATCAGCCGCGCGGTCGAGGTCTTGCCTACGCCGCGCACCCCGGTGAGCAGGAAGGCGTGCGCGATCCGCCCGCGCGCGATGGCGTTGGACAGGGTCTGGACCATCGCATCCTGGCCGATCAGTTCGGCGAAGGTCTGCGGGCGATATTTGCGGGCGAGGACGCGATAGGGTGACGAGGCCGCGGCTGGCGGCGGTTCTGCGGGCAAGTCGAGGCCGAGGCCGGGTGATTCGTCATCGCTCATGGGATGGGTTTAAGCACTCCGACCCGACTGCGCCACGGCTTCGGCGGGCGGCTAGGCCGGAATCTTAAACTGGCTTGCCGGCCGGAGCTTCAGCGCAGGCCGGTGGAAGCCGACGACCCGGGACGAAATCGCTGTGGCTGCTTCCTTCCGGATCTGACCAGGTTGGCGACAGCCCCGCCCGCCGACTTCCGAGCGGGCATATGGTGGATCGCTCGCCGGCGTGCAAGCGCGAGCCTCGACGGCGCCGGCTTCATCCGTCATTCAGCGGCGCGGGGCGACCTCGCGACGCCCACATTCGAAGGATGCCGATGCCGCTCCCCGTCTTGTTTCTCGCGGCCCTGCTGGCTGCTCCCGAAAGCAACATCGTGGTGACCGGCCGTCAGGTGCCGCCATTCGTCAGCCCGATGGGCGAGCCGTTTCGCGGGCGGGTCGGCGGCAAGGACGCGTTTGTCGCCTGGTTCCGCCAGGCCGACCGCAACCGCGACGACACGCTGACGATCGACGAATTCGAGGCCGACGCCGACCGCTTTTTCGCCCGCCTCGATCTCAACCGCGACAGCCAGATCGATCCCGACGAACTGGTCCACTACGAGTGGGAAATTGCGCCCGAAATCCAGGTCAATTCGCGGTTGAAGCGGCCCGGCGCTGGAATCACCCGCGACGATTCGCTGAGCCTAGATCGCTACGAGAAGCAACAACGCCGGCGCCGGACCGAGCGCGAGGCAGCTTATGATCCGGACGGACTCCAAGGCGCATCGCGCTACGCCTTGCTCGACATTCCGCAGCCCGTTGCCGCGGCCGATGCCGATCTCAATCGTGCCACTTCGGCGCTCGAGTTCCGGCAAGCGGCGGCGGTTCGCTTCGGGCTGCTCGACGCGCAGCATCGCGGCCGCCTAACGTTTGGCGAGCTCGAAGCCAAACTTCCCAGACTACCCAAGCCGGGCAAACTGCCCCGTCGCACCGCCGATCAGCCCGACACTCGCGTCGGAGTGCCACTTCCGCCGGGCCGCTAGCGCCCCATCCAATTGGTCGAGGCGGGGGGGATGCGGACGCTCAAGCGCTCCATCGCCGAGGTGAGCATGATCTGGCATGCCAGCCGCGATGTCCGCCCGGCATGCGCGGCGAGGTCGAGCAAATCTTCTTCCTCCTCGCTCGCCGGAGGCAGTTTGGCGAAATCCTCCGCGTCGACCAGCACATGGCAGGTCGAGCAGGCGATCACCCCCTCGCACGCGCCTTCGAGCGGCTGGCGCGCGCGCCACGCGACGTCGAGCAGGCGTTCACCCTGCTGTCCTTCCACTTCCTGATCGAGGCTTCCGTCAGCGCGGAAGAAACGCACCAAAGTCACGTGCCGAGATTTTCCTGGGCATTGGCCGCGCGGGCGATCTGCGAACAGGCCTCGCGCAATTCGGCAGGCTCGGTGTAGCGGCCGAAGCCAAGGCGCACCGACGAGCGCGCCGCGCGATAATCGAGCCCGAGCGCCTGGAGCACATGGCTTGGCCGGCCCGAGCCGCTGGCGCAGGCCGAGCCGAGCGAAAAAGCGATGTCGCGCAAATCGCCGAGCAACCGCGCACCGTCGACCCCGTCGCGGCGGATATTGAGGTTGCCGGGATAGCGGCAATGGCGGCTGCCGTTGACCGTCCAGCCCGGCCCAAGCACATCGATCGCGACGTGCGACAATTGCTCGACATGGTCGAAGTCGCGCGTTTTGCGGGTCGCGGCGAGTTTCGCCGCGGCGCCGAAACCGACGCACAAAGCCGGCGACAAGGTTCCCGAGCGCAGTCCCCGCTCCTGCCCGCCGCCATGGATCAGCGGAGCGGGTTCGTTCCCTTCCCGCATCCACAGCGCGCCGACGCCTTTAGGTCCGTGGATCTTGTGCGCCGAAACCGCGACCAGGTCGGGGCCTTCGCTGATGTCGATTCGCCCCATCGCCTGGACCGCATCGCACAGCGTCAGCGCGCCGACCGACCGCGCCATCGCCGCAATCTCGGTGATCGGCTGAATCACCCCAATCTCATTATTGACCATCATCGCCGCGACCAAAGCGACGCGCTCGTCGAGTTCGCGATCGAGCAGCGACAGATCGAGCAGCCCGTCGGCGCCGACCGGCAATACGGTCAGGTCTATGCCGCGCCCGGCGAGCCACTCGCAGGTATCGAGCACCGCCGCATGCTCGGTCGCGATCGTGATGATGCGGGTGCGTTCCGGCGCGGCTTGCTCGAGCGTACCGCGGATAGCCCAGTTGATCGCTTCGGTCGCGCTGCCGGTAAAAGCGATGCTGCCGCCGTCGAGCTCGAGCGCCTGCTCGACCTCGCGCCGGGCGTTGGCAATCGCCGCGTCGGCCTCGCGCCCCCCGCGCGACGGCGAATGCGGATTGGCGAATTTCTCCTCGATCCACGGGCGCATCGCCTCGCCGACTTCGGGCGCAAGCGGCGTGGTCGCCTGATAGTCGAGGTAGATCATGCCGCCTCGGCTTTGCCACGGCGACGCAGCGCGCGCCACTTATCCGCAAAGCGTGCAATGTCGGCCGCGCCGGTCGCGGGGCCAAAGCTGACGCGGACGACGCACTCTGCGATATGCGGCGATACGCCCATCGCCGACAGCACGCGGCTCGCTTTCATGCTTCCCGACGAGCAGGCGCTGCCCGCTGAAATCGCGATCCCTGCCAGGTCGAACTGGACCAATTGGCTCGCGCTCGACACGCCGGGCATCGCATATGCGCCGATGGTCGCGATGCGCGGGGCGCTGTCGCCGATGACGATGCCGCCCTCGGCGATGATGATTTGCTCAAGCTCGGCCCGCAGCGCGGTCAGCCGCGGCATCGCTTCGGCGAAGGCGCGGCTCGACAGCGCCGCCGCCATGCCCGCCGCCGCAGGAAGATTCTCGGTTCCGCGGCGATATCCCCGCTCCTGCCCGCCGCTCGCTCTGAGCGTCGCCAAATTTTTGACAAGCAGCGCGCCAGTTCCCGGCGGGCCGCCAAATTTGTGCCCCGAAATAGCGATGAAATCGGCATCAGGCAGCGCGATCTTGCCGGCCCCCTGCGCGCAATCGGCAAGCAGCAGCGATTCAGCTCCGCGCACCAGCCGCTCAATCGCCGCGATCGGCTGAATCACCCCGGTTTCGTTATTGACCAATTGCACCGCGACCAGCGCCGGTCCCGCTTTGAGCAGCCGCTCGAGCGCGCCAAGGTCCAGCAGCCCCTGTGCATCGACCGTGAGCGGTTGGGCCTCGGCGCCCATCGCCGCAACCACCGCATCATGCTCGGTCGGGCCGACAATCCGCCGCGCAGGCAACGCGCTGGCCGCCGCGACTTGCACCGCTTCGCTCGCGCCCGACGTGAAAATGACGTCATGCCGCCAGTCGAGCATGTCGGCGACTGTCCGCCTGGCGGCTTCCAGCGCCGCCCGCGCGGCGCGCCCGTCGGCGTGGGGCGAACTCGGGTTGGCCCAGCGCTCGAGCGCCTCGGCCACCGCCGCGCGCGCTTGCGCCAGCACCGGCGTGGTCGCCGCATGATCGAGATAGAGGCGCGCAGACTTGCTCAAAAGCCGTGGATTCCTGCCGATTGCCACTTCATCGGGCGTCCCTATATAGAAGCCGAGCCCGCTGCGCACCCGCGTCCAGCAGCTTTCAGTCGTTAAAAGCGAGCGCTTTGAATCCATGCCCGAAGTCATTTTCCCTGGTCCCGAGGGGCGCCTCGAAGGGCGTTTCCACCCTGGTACCCGCCCGCGCGCACCGGTTGCGCTGATCCTCCATTCGCACCCGCAGGCCGGGGGCACGATGAACAACAAGCTTGTTCAACTGCTCTACCAGACCTTCGTCCGCCGCGGCTTCGCGACCCTCCGCTTCAACTTTCGCGGGGTCAATAAAAGCCAGGGGCTATTCGACAATGGCATCGGCGAACTGTCCGATGCCGCGAGCGCGCTCGACTGGGTCCAGTCGATCCATCCCGAAGCCGAAACCACCTGGGTTGCAGGCGTCAGCTTCGGCGCGTGGATCGGGATGCAATTGCTGATGCGCCGACCCGAAATTCGCGGCTTCATCTCGATTGCGCCGCCGGCCAACATGTACGACTTCAGCTTCCTCGCACCGTGCCCCTCATCGGGGATCATCATTCAGGGTGAGGCCGACGAAGTGGTGACGCCGGGCGCGGTCCAGAAGCTGGTCGACAAGCTGCGCACCCAGCGCCACATCACCATCAACCACGAGACCATCCCGGGCGCGAACCACTTTTTCGCCAATGAGATGGATCAATTGATGAAGCTGACCGACGATTATCTCGACATGCGCCTCGCCACCGACCCGGTGAAGCCGTCTATACCGTCCAGATCATCACGTTCATGATCAGCACCAGGCCTGCGGCGACCATCAGCGCGCCGCGGGTACGCGTCTGACGGTCGAGCGCGAGCTTCCCTCCGCCGATTAGCAGGATCGCCGCGGCGATCATCGCCAGCGCCAGCGCGCCCGACGCGAAATCATTCATTTGGATCCTCGCTCTTCACCCAACTTTAACCGCGTTCGCGCCATATTGGCGCCCATGCCCATGCGCGAACAACAGGCCCGGCTGGACGAGGCGTTCGAGCGAATCGAGGAAACGATTCTGCCGTGCATCGCAATGATGCTCGAAACGCTCATCGCCGCATCCGAATCGGCCGCGCATGACGACCGCCGTTTTCTGGCGGCTGAACTCAAGACGCTAGCAGCCGAGCTCGAAGAGCTGACCCAGGCGGTCGAGCGCTCAAGCCCGATGCACTGCGAGCCCGGCGAATATCGCGCGCGCGGCGTCGCTTAGTCCGCGCCGACCAACCGCGCGTGGAGTGCGGGGTCGACGTTTCCACCCGACAAAATAACCACGGTGCCTTCCCGCGGCGCCAGTTTCCCGGCGAGCAGCGCCGCCAAAGCAACCGCGCCGCCGGGTTCGACCTTTAATTGATGGTGCTCCCAGGCGAAGCGAACTGCGTCGGCGACCTCGTCATCGCTGACCGCCGCGCCCGAAACGCCGCGTGCTTGCAGAATGCCGAAAGTGATCGGCGACACGCGCGGAGTCTGCAGCGCATCGCACAAGGTGTTCGGCGCGTCGGCCGCAACGGGAACGATTTCCCCGCGCGCGAGCGAGTGCAGCATATCGTCCCACCCTTCGGGCTCGACGATCGCGATCTCGGCCCCGGGCACCGCCAGCGCAACCCCCGCCGACAGCCCGCCGCCGCCGCACGGCACGACGATCCGCTTTGGCTCGCCGGCCCCCGCCGCCGCCAGCTGCTCGACGAGCTCGAGCCCGACGGTGCCCTGCCCGGCAACGATCGCCGGATCATCGAAACTCGGCACAACGGTCGCGCCGCTGTCAGCGGAGATAGCGGCGGCGATTGTTTCGCGGCTGTCCTTGCGCCGGTCGAAGAAGATGATTTCCGCGCCTTCGCCGCGCGTGCCCTCGATCTTCACTTGCGGCGCATCCGCCGGCATCACGATGATCGCCCGCATCCCCAGCCGCCGCGCGGCGATCGCCACACCGCGCGCATGATTGCCCGACGAAAAAGCGACCACGCCGCGCGCCCGCTCGGCCTCCGACAGCTGGAGCAAACGGTTGGTCGCGCCGCGCAGCTTGAACGCGCCGCCAGTCTGCAGACACTCGCATTTGAGCCAGATCCGCACGCCCCCGACCTCGCTGGCGATGAGCGGCGTCTCCGCGACCGTGCCCGCGATCCGCCGTCGCGCTTCGACCACATCGTCCCTCGTGACTTCGACCAACGCACAAGCTCCTGAATTACTGGGGTATTCGTCGAACCGTAGCAACGCGCCGATAGACTGTGGCGCGGGTCGGCACACATCTTTACATGGCCGACCCCCGACCATATATCGCGCTTCCGCTGCCCCATGGGACTTCCAACCGCAAGGCAGCTTCTTACTCGAACCGATAGTTGGAGGTCCCTTGAGTTGCACAATCTTCATCGCCCGCTGGGGCTAGCGATTCCCCACGCCGATGCCCGGGGGGGTATCGACATCGCCAGGTTTCGCCCGGCCCAGCCGGTCACGCTGCTGCGTCCGCACGCCGCGCGCCGCGCCGCGCGTTTCTTTACCGAACGCTTTCCTGGCCGCTCGCTTTATGCGGTGAAGGCCAATCCTTCGCCCGACCTGCTGCAATTGCTGTGGGACGAAGGCGTCACGCATTATGATGTTGCCTCGATCGGCGAGGTCCGTCTGGTCGCTGAGACACTGCCGCAAGCGACGATGTGCTTCATGCACCCGGTCAAGGCCGAGGAAGCGATCGCCGAGGCGTATCACGCGCATAATGTGCGCACCTTCAGCCTCGATTCGCTCGAGGAGCTCGACAAGATTGTCCGTGCCACAGCCAGCGACGGCATCGTCGCGAGCGATCTCAACCTGCTCGTTCGCCTGCGCGTCAGTTCGGAACATGCCAAGCTTAGCCTGGCGTCCAAATTCGGCGCCGATCCGACCGAGGTCAAAGCGATTTTGATGGCCACGCGCCAAGCCGCCGACGCGCTCGGCATCTGCTTCCACGTCGGCAGCCAGGCAATGACCCCGGCCGCCTATAGCGACGCCATGGGCCGCGTTCGCGACGCGATCGTCGAAGCCGCGGTGACGGTCGACATCGTCGATATCGGCGGGGGCTTTCCGAGCTGGTATCCGGGAATGGAGCCGCCCCCGCTCGAGGCCTATTTCACAATCATCCACAATGCCTTCGAAGCGCTGCCGATCAGTTACTCGGCCGAATTGTGGTGCGAACCCGGCCGCGCCTTGTGCGCCGAATATGCAAGCCTGGTGGTGCGTGTCGAAAAGCGTCGCGGCGATGAACTCTACATCAACGACGGCGCGTACGGCGCGCTGTTCGATGCCGCGCACATCGGCTGGCGCTATCCGGTGCGCCTGCTGCGCGACGAGCCGTCACATACACGCGCGATGCCGTTCAGCTTCTACGGCCCGACGTGCGACGATCTCGATCATATGACCGGGCCATTCGAGCTCCCCGCCGACGTCCGCGCCGGCGATTATCTCGAGATCGGCATGCTCGGCGCGTACGGCTGCGCGATGCGCACCGCGTTCAACGGTTTCGGCGTAGCCCAGAGCGAAATCGTCGGTGACGAGCCGATGGCCAGCCTGTACCGAGCCGCCGAGGAGCCCGCGCGTTCGCAGGTCGTGACGCTGTAAGCGCAGGGCAAATTGCCGTCATCCCCGCGAAAGCGGGGACCCAGTTTTCTTGTTTCGCTAGCTTCCCGCTTTCGCGGGAATGACGAAGTAGTGGAGATGACCATGACCACCGAAACGCTGATCAAGACTCAATCGGCCGAGCAAATCAACGACACGCGCAAGGCCGATCTGCTGTCGAGCCCCGTCGAGCATATCGACATCACCAGCTTCGATGCGCGCCCGATCGTCGAGGCGATGGGCAAGATGAGCTTCACCAGCCGCGATCTGGCGCGCGCGACGGGCCTCTACAATCAGATGCTCGAGGATCCGGGATGCTCGGTCATCCTGGTCATCGCCGGTTCGACCTCGGCGGGCGGCTGCATGGACCTTTATGCCGAACTCGTCCGCTCCAACATGGTCGATGCGATCGTCGCCACGGGCGCGTCGATCGTCGACATGGATTTCTTCGAAGCGCTTGGCCACAAACACTATCAAGCCAATGAAATCCCTGACGATGATACACTTCGCTCGCTCTACATCGATCGCATCTACGACACCTATATCGACGAGCAGCAGCTGCAGGATTGCGACTTTACCATCGGCCAGATCGCCGACAGCCTCGAGCCGCGGCCATATTCGTCGCGCGCGTTCATTCGCGAAATGGGCAAATGGCTGGCCGACGGCAATGCGAAAAAGGACGGCAGCCTGGTCCAGCTCGCCTACGAGCATGACGTGCCGATCTTCTGCCCGGCCTTTGTCGATTCCTCGGCGGGCTTCGGCCTGGTCAAGCATCAGGTCGATGCGATGAAGCGCGGCGGGCATTATATGGTGCTCGACGCCATCGCCGACTTCCGCGAGCTGACCGACATCAAGATCAAGGCCGGGACCACCGGGCTGCTGATGATCGGCGGCGGCGTGCCCAAGAATTTCGCGCAGGACACCGTCGTCTGCGCCGAAATCCTCGGGCACGAGGACGTCGAGGTGCATAAATATGCAGTGCAGATCACCGTCGCCGACGTGCGTGACGGGGCCTGCTCCTCCTCCACGCTCCAGGAAGCTGCGTCATGGGGCAAGGTCTCGACCGCGATGGAGCAGATGGTCTTCGCCGAAGCGACCTCGGTCCTGCCGCTGCTCGCCAGCGACGCCTGGCACCGCGGCGCGTGGAAGACCCGCGCCAAGCGCGCCTTCGCCAAGCTGTTCGACTAAAGTCGGTTGCAACCCGAAACGATCTGAAGCACCCTGCCCGGGCGAACATTCCGGGGAGGGTTTGTCATGATGGCGCATCCATTGGCTGGACCGATAGCGGTCTTGCTCGCTTGGTCGATGATCATGTGGGCGTGGCTCTATGCGGTCCGAATTCCGGCCCTGCGCCGAGCGGGAATTGACCTCAGGAACCGGGTCGGCGGCACTGGCCAGGACCTCGACCAGGTGCTTGCTCCGGAAATCCAGTGGAAAGCCCATAATTACAATCATCTGATGGAGCAGCCGACGCTGTTTTACGCGGCCTCGCTGATGCTCATCGCGATCGGCGCCGAATGTTATCCCGCGATCGTCGCCGCGTGGGCCTATGTCGGGCTGCGCATCGCCCATAGCCTGGTGCAGTCGCTCTCCAACCGCATCATGCTCCGCTTTCCCTTATTCATGCTCGCTTCGATCGCACTTGCGGTGCTGATTGGCGTGGTCGTTTGCGCGGTCTTTTTCGGAAAGGAATTTTCATCATGACGAATTGCAATCCGCTGCTTGGGCCGGTCGTGGCCCTGGTCGCCTGGACATTGGTAATGCTGGTGTGGCTGGCCGTTGCACGTGCGCCCAAGATGAGCGGGCGGCCCATCCCGACCGGCGCGCGCGGCGAAGACATGGACCCCGGATCGCACAATTGGCCGGCGCATAATTACGTTCATTTGCACGAACAGCCGACCCTGTTTTACGCCATCGTCCTGGCGCTTGTCGCGATGGG
>JBDSTQ010000033.1:0-13830 GCA_039928195.1 Sphingomicrobium sp. | reverse complement strand
GTCCTCGCCCAGCCGCCGGCTGAGGATTTGCACGTCGCCGATCAGCGCCTCGTTCCCGCGCGCCTCGGCGTCGGCCATCAGATCGGCGAGCGTGCGCCGCACCAGTTCCTGTTCAGCGCGGCCTTCGATCGGCTGGAAGCCGGGCATGATCCCCGCCTCCGCCGGGAAGGCCGCGAGCAGCGACTGGGCAAAGGCGTGAATGGTCTGAATCTTGAGCCCGCCGGGACAGTCGAGCACCCGCGCGAATAATTGCCGCGCCTTTTCGAGCGTCGCCGGGTCATTGGGCTCGCCGAGTGCGAACATCTCCTTTTTGAGAACTTTGTCGGGCACCCGCACCCACACCGCGAGCCGCGCGCCGATGCGGTTGGCCATTTCCGCCGCGGCCGCCTTGGTGAAGGTCAGGCAGAGGATCGATTCGGGCCGCGCGCCCTGCAGCAACAAGCGCAGCACGCGCGCAGTCAGCACTTGCGTCTTGCCGGTCCCGGCCGAAGCCGAGAGCGATGCGTGGATCGCCGGGTCGGCCGCAGCCGCTTGCTCGCCCGCGAGCCCGGGCAAGGGTTTGAAGCGCGCGCTCATGCGGCTTCCAATAGGACGCGGGACGCAATAGATGTCGGGGCATGAGCGACGGTAAAGAGATCAAGGACCAGGCGAGCGACGCCCGCCGGACCAAATTGCGCAACGCCGGCGTCGCCGTCGGCATCGGCTCGGCGGCGATCGTCGCGGCCTTGCTCTACGCGTCCAAGGTCAAGAAGAAATAGGATCATTTGCGGCCGTACCATTCCTCGAGCCGCATCAACTGATCATAGTCGCCATAAGGCGCGTAGGCCGGGTTGAGCTTGGCGGTGAACGGTGCGTCGCCGGTGAGCCACTTGCCCGCTGCTTCAGCAAAGTTGGTATAGGCGTGGTCGAGAAACTCTCCCTCGCCCATGTCCTTGTCAGGGCGCATCAGCCTCCCGAAGCTGCCCTTGTAGCGGTTGAGCGACCAATATTCGAATACCTCTGGGTCGCCGCGTGCATCGTCGAACCCGCCAGCACGGCCGATCAATCCGAGCAGACCAAGCTGGAGAGCAAAGCCGGCGTCGACGGTCTTCTGGGTCGGCGGCGCGCCGGTCTTGTAATCGACGATCGCCAGAGACCCGTCGGCAAGCCGGTCGATGCGGTCGGCCCGGCCATAGACGGTGACTCCGCAAATTTGCGCTTCACCGTCGGCTTCGGCGGCGACGGGGAGCCGTCCTGCGATGCGGTTGGTGCGCTCGAGCTCGGCAATCCAGTCGATCGCCTCGAGCAATCGCGGCGCCCACAAGGCGCGCAACATCGGGTGGATCGAGCCATCGCGCAGCAACGCTTCGGCGCGCGGGCGCAACGTTTCCGGATTGCAATCATCGTCGTCGAGCCACTTCTGAAATACTTCGTGCACTGCGGTGCCCTTCCACCGCGCGGTAACATCGGCATCGACCGGGTCGATCGCGCGCAGCTTGAGCATCGCCTGCGCGTAATAAGCGAACGGGTCGGCATTGAGCCGGTCGACCGCGGTTACCGAAATGCGCGCCGGCCGCTCGGCTACCGGCGGCGTTGGCGCGGGACGATCGACCGGGCGTGGAGTCCCCGGATCGTCGAGCGCGCGGGCGAGCCGCTCGATCCGCAAGTCACGCGGGATGCCGCCGCTGATTGCATCGAGCCTAAGCAGGAACCGCGACGCCACGGTTGGCGAGCGACCGTCCCGCCGCGCGCGCGTGATCAGAACTTGGGGCGCGCCCAGCGCGCTGGCGAAATCCTGCGCTGCGAGCCCGATGCGCGTATCGAGCGTCGGCAAGCTGAGTTCGGCGCGAATTTTGGGCGGTAGCCACGGATCGGGCGCGGGCATCGCCGGCCAATTGCCCTCGTTGAGACCCCCGAGAACGACCAAATCGGCGCGTTGCAGCCGTGCCTCGAGCAGGCCCCAGATAAAGATCCGCGGATGCCCGCCGTACGGCGGCCGAACCGCGCGCAAGTCGAGCAATTGGCGCAGCAACACCACGGCGTCTTCGGACGATACCGCAAGTTCAAGTGCGGCCGGCGATTGTTCGAGTTCGGCGAGCAATTCTGCCGCCATGCGTCCGGCCGGACCGCTCCATGCCCGGTCGCCGGCAAGCATCGTTGCCGCCTGCGTCAGGCCCTGTGCGAATTTCTGCAGCGAGATCGGTGTCGCGAGCAATCGGTCGATGGCTTCGACGCGCGGCCGCACGGCCTGCCACGCCTCGGCTTCGGCGAACTTGTCGTCGAGGCCCGCCAGCCCCGACGCCGGACGCGGACCGCGCAGCTTCATATCAAGCGCGCGCACCGCTTCGAGCCACTCGGCGCGGTCCTGGCCCTCACCTCCGACGAGCGGATGCTTGAGCAGCGCGAGCAACGCAACCGGCGCCAACTCCTCCGCCGCCGCCCCGGCAATGCCGAGCAGCAACGTCCCCGGGGCAGTCGCCGACAGCGGCTGGCCGGCACTGTCGTCGGCACGAATTCCCCACCGCTCGAGCAATGCCGAGACGCGCCGCGCAAGCGTGCGGTCGGGCGTGACCAACGCCGCTGTCCTCCCCGGTGTCTCGATCGCCTCGCGCAGGGCAAGGGCAATCGCCTGCGCTTCGCCCGCGGCATCGGGCAGGATGGCCAGGCGAATTCCGCTCAGCCGCCGCTCGGCCGCGCGCAGACTTCCCCATTTGTGCGAGAATTGCTGCGCCGCCATGGCGTTGGCGATCGCCCGCCCGCGCGCCGGCGATGACGCAAAGCCCCCCGAGGCGTGCCACGGCAGAACCTCGGCGCGGGCGACGCCGAGCGCGTCAAGCAGCGCCTTCAAGTGGAATTGCGGGTGGGTCGCCTCGCCGCGACGGTCGTCGTCAGGTCCAAGTGCCGCCCATTCCTCCTCGGAAAAAATGTTGCTCAGCCACAAGCCGGGGAGCACGACCATCCCTTCTGGCATTCGCGCAACCCGCGCGACCAAGGCGGCGACGGCGGGTGCGGCGGTGGTGATCCCGGCGGCGACGGTGAAACCGGGCGGCGGCTGGTTCACCCAACGATCGGCGAGCCGGTGAAGCAAAACGTTGCGGCGTTTAGTGAGTTCGATCGCGCCCTCGGCGCGCAGAATATCGGGCCACGCCTCATAGATCAGCTTGAGCTGCGCGAGCGAGCGCTCCCAATGACCGGCTATCCCGTCGGCGCCCGGCACCACATCCTTCAACCGGCGCGGATCGACCTCCTCGACCACCAGGGCGTCGAGTGTTCGCGCCAGATCGGCGCTGAGCCGAACTGCCTCCGCGCCGCTTCCCGCGCGAACGATCGTCGCCAGCTTGAGCAAGCGTTCGAGCGGATCGATCGAGTGCGGCAAATCGGCATCATCGAGCACTTCGAGCGCGCCGCCGACACGCTCGTCGAGCTCGGGGTCGCCGACTGCGATCAGGCGCGGCAAAAGTAGCCCGTGTCCGCTCGCCCGCACGAACGCCTCGGTGACCGCGCGCACTGCGCGATTGTTGGGCAGCAGAATGCGCCCGCGGGCGAGGCCGAGCGGATCTTTGCCGAAGCGGCGGATGAGTCCGACGGCGAGCGCGTCGGCGAACGAGCGGTGCGACGGAATCGTGAAGACTGCCGGGCTGACCCCGTCAGACATGCTCGAGCACGGCCTCGGTCTGCTTGATCGCCTGCGGATTGCCGACGTCGAACCACAGCCCGTGATGGACCGCGCCGAAACAGCGCCCCTCCGCAATCGCCCGGTCCCACAAGATATTAGTCGAGAACGGCCCCTCGGGAGCATCGCGCAGCAGGCGCTTCGACAGCATCTGGATCCCGGTGAACACGAATGGCGCGACGCGGCTTTTGTCGCGGCGACGGACGCGGCCCAAGCGGTCCATATGGAAGTCGCCGATCCCTTTATGGTTGCTGGCGCGGGCCAGCGGCACGAGCAACAGCAGCGCGTCCATCCGTTCGCCATCCCAATGCGAAGCGAGCAGACGCAGCGTGTCGGCCGGGCCATCGACCCACAGATTGTCGCTGTTCAACGACAGGAACGGATCGCAGTCGATCAATGGCTCGGCGCGCACTAGCCCACCCCCGGTTTCGAGCAGCACATCGCGCTCGTCGGAAATGACCACATCGAGCCCATGCGAGCGCGTCGCGAGATGCGCCTCAAGCGAATCCGCGAGATAATGGACATTGACCACCACCTTGCGCACTCCGGCAGCGCGCAATTTGTCGAGGACATGGTCGAGCAAGGCCTTGCCGCCGACTTCGATCAGCGGCTTGGGCCGGGTCGCGGTCAGCGGGCGCATGCGCTTGCCCAGCCCCGCCGCCATGATCATCGCGGTGTGCGGCACCTCGACTGGAATCTCGGCGCGCAAGCGCAGCGCCTGGCGAGCGCGGGTCATGCTTCTATTTTCGCCCACGGCGCGCCGCGCTTGGCCTCGGGGACGTTGCGGTCGAACCAGTCGCGCACCGGCGCGAGTCCGGGTTGACCAAGGTCGCGTTCGAGCAGGCCCCACATGCGCCCCTGAAAGCGCCGGTAGTGCGGCTTGTTATCGCGCTTCCACAGCCGCGTGAACACGCCCAAGATGCGCGTGTTGCGCTGCGCCGCGAGCGCCCAATAGGCGCGCTCAAAGTCCGCGCCATTGCGACTGGCAGCGACATAGCGGTCGATCATCGCGCGCTCCACCGGCGCCGGCACATCGCGCCGCGCATCCTCGAGTACCGATGCGAGGTCATAGGCCGGGTGGCCGGCGAGCGCGTCCTGGAAATCGAGCAAGCCGAAACGCTCAAGCCCCTGTCCGCCGTCAACCAGCATGATGTTCTCGGCATGATAATCGCGGAGCACGGTAACCGGACCAAGCCCGTCCGCGGCGACCGGGCCAAGCACTTGTCGCCAGGCATCGACAAAGTCGGCGCCGTCGACTTCGAGCCCGACCGCAGGGCAATACCAGTCGGTGAACAGCTTGAGTTCCTCGAGCCACTGATCGAGCCCGTGGACCCGCAGCCCGGGCATCGGCGGGTGACGATGAAGGTGAATCAGAATATCGGTCGCCAGCGCGTACAGCTCATGTTCGCTTTGCGGATTGTCGTCGACCCATTCGCGCAGACGCGCTTGGCCAAAGTCGCCGAGCAGAAGCAATCCTTTGTCGAGATCGCGAGCAATGATTGGCGGTGCGCTAAGTCCGACCGACGACAGCCATTCGGCGATCGCGACGAACGGGCGCGGATCCTCGTGCGGCGGCGGCGCGTCCATCAGCACCGCGCTGCGGTCGCCGTCGACGACGCGGAAATAGCGGCGGAACGAAGCATCGCCGGCAAGCGGCAGGATGGCTGCGCCGCGCCACCCGCATGAGGCCAGAAACGCCTCGGCGTCGGGGGGCGGAATCATCGCGGCGGCCATCGCCCTTCCCATGCCGGGGGGGCCATGGCTGTCAAGCGCCGCGCGCCATCTGGCGCAAAGTCGAGCGATAAAGCGAGCGCTTCGGGCCACATGTCGCCGCCCGCGCGCTCGGGCCATTCGACCAGCAGCAGCGCATGATCGAGCGATTCGAGCCCAAGTTCGGCGAGTTCGCCAACGTCCTCGATCCGGTAGAGATCCGCATGCCACACCGGGGGCGCGAGTTCCTCATACGGCTGAACGATGGCAAAGCTCGGGCTCGGCACTTCGCCGTCATGCCCGAGCGCGGCAATCAGACCCCGTGCCAGCGCGGTCTTGCCCACCCCCAAAGGCCCCGACAGCGTGATCACGTCTCCGGCCTTAGCCAGCGCGGCAAGTGTCGCGCCTATCCGCGCCGTCGCGACTTCATCGGCAAGGATCATCGCGACCCGCGCGGAATCGTCATGGTTACGGTAGTGCCCTTGCCTTTGACCGATTCCAGCTCGACCGCCCCACCATGCGCCTCGATGAACTGGCGGGTCAGCGGCAGGCCGAGGCCCAACGCCGCCTCGCCGCGCACGCCCGCCTCGACGACGCGATCGAAGCGGTTGAACACCTTGGGGATGTCCTCGGGCGCGATGCCCGAACCATTGTCGCTGACAATCAGCACGACCTGCGTTTCATCGCCGCTCGCATCGAGCGCGATGCTCCCCTTGCGGTCAGAATAAGCAATTGCATTGCCGAGCACATTCTCGATCGATTCGCGCAGCCGCCGCGCGTCGCCGAAAACGAAGCCCGCCGACGGATCGATTTTGACCTCAAGCTTTTGCGCTTTTTCCGCCGCGCGCGGCCGCGCCGCATCGACTGCCGAGCGGCACAGACCGGCAATATCGACCCGCTCGCGCTCAAGCGTCACACCGCGCGTGTCGGTCGTGGTCAGATCGAGCACGTCGTTGATCAGCTTCGACAGCCGCTCGACCGATTCGAGGATCGCCCCGACATAATCGGTCCCCTTGTCGGTCAGCTCGCCGGCATAGCCCCCGGCGAGCAGCTCGGCGAACCCGCCGATCGAGGTCAAAGGGGTGCGTAATTCATAACTCATGTTGGCGACGAAATCGGTCTTGACGCGGTCGGCCTGCTCAAGCGCTTCGGCGCGCTCGCGCAGCGCCGCCTCGATCCGCGAGCTGTCGGTCACGTCGATCATCGTGAACAATGCATTGCCGTCGGGCAGCGGAACCGCGGCAAACTCGAAATAGCGGCCGTCGGTCATATTCAGACGCCCGCTCGACGACTGGCGTTCGTTGGTCGTCTGGCGGACCATCTCGCGGATTTGCGCGGCCGAGGTCGGGTTGACCAGTTTGCGTGCCATCGCCGGGACCAGCTCATCGACGCGCGGATGCCGCGTCAGCCATTCCTCGTCGAATTCCCAATCCTCGGAAAAGCGACGGTTCCACAACGACAGGCGGCCGTCGCTGGCGAACACGCTGATCGCCTCGAACAGATTGTCGAAGGTCGCGGCGCGCACGCGCAGCAAGGTGTCGCGAGCGGAGGCAAGGCGCAATTGCTCGGTGCGGTCCTCAAGGAACAAGCGGAGGCCGCCGTCGGGGAGCGGCTGGGCGACGACCCTGACATGGTCACCGTTAGCCAGCATCCATTCCTCCTCGATCACTTCGTCGGGACTGAGGAACCAGCCCAATCGCTCATCCTTCCACGCCGGGAAGTCGCGCGTTTCGGGCAGCCGGTGGTTATCGCGCATGCGCTCGATCACACGCTCGAACTCAGGGCGTTCGGCAAGCCATTCGGGGTCCAGCTGGGAGATCGCGGCGAACGGCCGGTTGTAAAAGCTGAGCGACCGGTCGGGATCGAACTGCGCGGTCCCGGCGGTCATCCGGTCGGCGAGTTCGCGCTGGCCGTGGATGTGGCGGGCAAGCTCGGCGCGCGCGTCCTCGAGGTCCTGGACATCGACCGCGAAGCCGGCGACGGTGCCGGTCGACAAGGGCACATCGACGATCTTGAGCATGCGCCGTTCGCCGCGGATGATCGCCGGCTGCATGCGCGACTGGATGTTCCCGCTGTCGAGCGCACGGCGGGCATTGGCAATTCCGCCATCCTCGCCTTGGGCGTCGACCAGCTCGGATCCGCGATTAATCACGTCGGCCGCGTCGCGTCCCTCGACCGCTTCGACGAACGCGCGATTGACGAGGCCGAGGCTGAGGTCGGGTCCGCGGTACCACATCGGAAACGGCGCAGCTTCGATCAGCTGAGTCAGCGAGCCGAGCGCATCCTCGGTCTGGCGGACCTTGAGCGCGAGCCGCGCCCGCTCCTCTTCGCGCTCGCTGGCGTCGACGAACCACAACAATAAGGTGCCTGCGGGTTCGGGCGCGGGTGCCGGACCACCGCGAACGTCGAAGATGCGGCTCGATCCATTGGTGCGGACTTTGCGGGCAACGCGCGTCGCCGAGACCTTTGCCGTTTCGATATCGGCGGTGAGCGAGGCAAGGTCTTCGGCCAGGATGCCCACCGTTTCTCCGGCGAGGTCGGCGACCTGCCGCGGCTGTGCCGTGAACCCGAGACCGCGTTGCAGCTGCGCGTCGATTTCGATCTGCCCGTCGGGGCGCACGACAAGCGGCCGCGCGGGCGCTAACGAAAGCAGGGTCGCACTGGCGGCACTCGCCGCATGAAGCGCGCTTGCGTTGCGCAAGCGCCGCGCGGCGGCAAGCGACAGCCACGCCGCGATGACGATCCAGACGAGCGCCAGCGCGATCGCCATCGCGCCCGCCGCGCCGACGTTCGCCATCAATGTCGCCCCGGCTTCATCACTTGCGGGTCATAGGGGTGCCGCCGCACCGCGCAAAGCCGCAAACACAAAGGGCGACAGGCCTGCGCCCGTCGCCCCTTGCGTCATCGGCCGGCGCTCGTCCTAAAAGTGGATCGCCGCGCCAACCCGCATGTAACGCCCGAGCACCCCGGGGAAATAACTGACGACGCCCCCTCCCGCAGGAACCCCGCGCGGCGGATTGGTGTCGAACACATTGTCCATCACGAAGTGAAAGGTCATCCGCTTGCCGGCATCGACGCTGAAGCCGGCGTTGACGAAGGTCACCGCTTTGCGCGTCGGCGTGTCGTAAAAGTCGGCCGGGGCATTCGGATCAACCTTCACCTTCCCGGTGTAGTTGAACGACGTGAACAGGCCGAGCGGACCGTTGTCGTAGTTGAGGTTGAGGACCGCCGAATGCTTGGGATAACCGATCCCGCCATTGATCTTCGTAGGGGCGCTTTCCTTGTCCGCTTTCTGATTGAGCGTGCGCAGATATTGGTAAGACAGATTGACCCCGACGCGGCTGTTGGCGCCAAGGAACGGCGTGCGGCGGCGATAGTCGAGCGCGCCGAGAACCCCGCGATAGCGATATTCGGCGGCGTTGAAGTAACGCGTTTCGATGAAGCTCAGCTGGCCGTTCGCGTCGCGCTGAATCAACGGACAAAAATCGTTGTTCGGGAAGTTCGGCGAATCGTAGCAGGATGTCACAACCTGCGAGCCGGAGAAGCTGGTGATCGCGTCGCGCAGCTTGATGTCGAGATAGTCCGCCGAGATCGTCAAGCCCGGGATAAACCGCGGATTGAGGATGGTCCCGATCGACCAGGCATTCGACCGCTCGTTCCTCAAGGCGGAATTGCCGGCGATCGCCTGCGAAAAGGACCGCTGGTCGGAGAAGGACTGGAAATCGGGCGACAGGCCGGCGGCGGCGCAATTGGCCTGGCGGGTCG
The DNA here is from genome assembly GCA_039928195.1 of Sphingomicrobium sp. Classification (GTDB taxonomy): domain Bacteria; phylum Pseudomonadota; class Alphaproteobacteria; order Sphingomonadales; family Sphingomonadaceae; genus Sphingomicrobium. Next base: position 4,703 of record JBDSTQ010000033.1, on the reverse strand, counting down.
CCGGGTCGGGCCCGTTGGTCAGCTCATCGGCATCGCATGGATCGGTCGCAAACCCGAAGAAGCTGCTCGACGGGTTGAAGATTTCGGTGATCGCCGGCGCGCGGATCGCGTGCGTGAAGTTCGCGCGCAGGGCCAGGTCGCGGACGATGCCCCAGCGCCCGTCGAGGGTATAGGTCCAGTCCTTGCCGGCCGTGCTGTGATCGACGAACCGAGCCGCGCCATGCAATTCCAGGCTCCGCACGCCGGGAACGCCGTTCGACGGCCCGACGATCGGTGCGCGCAGCTCTCCGAAGGCTTCGTTGGTGTTGTACGATCCCTTGACCGGGAAAATTGGCACCGAACGGCCGAACGGCACCCGGTCGTTGGTCGGGTCGCCATCGTCATTGGCGTCGGCCAGCGGATCGGGATCGGGCGCTCCGAAGTAAAAGTCGCCAGGCTTGAAGTTGGTCGCTTCACGGCGATGTTCGACGCCGAGCGCCACGCCGAGATCGCCCCCCGGCAACGCGAATAGAGAACCACCGAGCGACGCGGTCAGCACCGTCTGCGTATTGACACCGCTGGGGTCGGCGATGGCGGTGATATAATCGATCGCTTCCTGCGACACGCGGCCGGTGCCAAACAGATTGAGCGGTGTGCAGGTCGCGCTGCCGGTCGGAAGCGGCGAATTTACCGCTCCCGGCGCGCATACGATGTTGCCGTTGGCGTCGCGCACCGCATTGACCGCATTCGCGAAATTCTGCTGCACCAGCGCCGATTCGCGGCCCTTGGTCTTCGACCGGCCGTGGTTGCCGACGACTTCCCAGGTCCACTTGCGCCCGCCGAGGCTGAAGTCGCCGTCGAGGCCGAGCACGCCGCGCCACAGATCGGTGGTCGAGGTCGCGCGTCCCGAAGCCAGGTCGGTGTTGGCGCGGCTGAGATAGAAATAATCCTGATCGATGCCGAGAATGTTTTGATCGCTCAGCGGATTGTTGGCGATCGAGTCGAGGATCGCCTGGCGCTGCGCCGCGGTCAGGAACGGATTATTGACGCTCAAGATGATCGGGCCATCGGCGGTGCCCGCGGCGTCGAACAGCCCCGAGTTGTACACCGGCTGCTCGCGCAAATTGGTGCCCTTTGAATGCGCGTACCATGCTTCACCGAACACGCGGACATTGTCGGTAATCTCATATTGACCGAGGAGATTGCCATTGTAGCGCAGCGTGTCGGTCAGCAATTGCTGGGTGTTGTTAAGGTTGAACCCGTTGCCCCCCGAAAAGTCGATGTTGAAATCGCCGCACGGGATGCAGCCGACCGGATTGCCGAAATCGATCGGAATCAGCTGGCCCAGCGGGTCGAACTGAAGCTGGTTGCCGTTGGCGTCCTGGACTCCGAAGTTGAGCGAGGGATCGCCAAACACCAGGAATTCGGATTGTTCGGGGCTGAGCGGGAAATTGAGCCCAAACACTTCGCCGCCGACCGACGGGATGCCGCTTTCGCTGATCGAGGGGATCCGGCGGTTGTCGAACAGGCACTGGTTGTAGGGGGAACCATCGGGGCAGTCGGCGTAGAACAGGCCGCGGCGGGTGATGCCGCGGTCGTTGTAAAGCAGGCCCTTGCCCTTGTTGAACTCTGCGCTGGCGGTGAGATTGGCGCGGCCGTCGAGGAAGTTGCGTCCGGCGAGCGCGCGCATGCGGAAATTGGGTGCGTCGCCACGCGAGGAAAAGCCCGACTGGGCGTCGACGTCCAGTCCTTCAAAATTGCGTTTGAGAATAATGTTGACCGTGCCGGCGATCGCATCCGACCCGTAAATCGGGGCGCCACCGATGGCGATCGTTTCGACCCGCTCGACCAGCTTGGTGTTGATCGCGTTCAAATCGACCTGCGTCCCCGACGCGGTCGGGCCGAAGATCGACGCGGTGTTGGAACTGACGAAGCGGCGCCCGTTGACCAGAGTCAGCGTCCGCTGATCCCCGAGCCCGAGGAAGTTGACGAACGACTGGCCCGAACCGAACGAACCCGCCTGCCCCCCGACCGGTGATGCGCCGGGGACGCCAAACGACGGCTGCTCGTTGAGCGCCTGGCCGACAGTCTCGAACCCACGCGCTTCGATTTGCGCACTGTCGATGATGACCGCAGGTTCGGCGGTGTCGAAGTTGGGGCGTTTGATCCGTGATCCGGTAACGACGATCGCGTCCGCCGCCGGTGCGCCTGCGGTCGGAGTGGCGTTTTCGCCGCGCGTTTCGACGCACTTCGCCTGCTCGGCGGGATCGGCGATCGCCGAGCATTCTACCGCGACATTCTGTTGCTGCGCCCCGACTTGAGTCGATTCGGTCTGTGCTGCCGCGGGCGACGACAAAGCGGCGGCCAGCGCCAGCGCCGAAGCGCTGCGGGCGAGCGAAGTAACGGTCGAGATGCGCATGGAATGGGTCCCCACTGGAGCTGTGAGGACGCGCATATCAAAGCCGATTGACGAGGCAATCGAGTTGCTCGGGACACCGGTCGAAAATCGTCCGATGTCACATTATCGCAACAAATTCCGTACCTTGGTGATCATGCCCATGCCGCGACCGATCAATAGCGGTAATGGTCGGGCTTGAACGGGCCTTCGCTCGGCACGCCGATGTAAGCGGCTTGCTTGGCGTTGAGCGTGGTCAGCTTGACGCCCAATTTGTCGAGGTGGAGCCGGGCGACCTTCTCGTCGAGATGCTTGGGCAAGACATAAACGTCCTTCCCGTACTTGGCGGCGCCGGTCCACAATTCGATCTGCGCGAGCACCTGGTTGGTGAAGCTCGACGACATCACGAAGCTCGGATGGCCGGTGGCGTTGCCGAGATTGACCAGGCGCCCCTTCGACAGGACGATGATCTTCTTGCCGTCGGCGAATTCGACCTCGTCGACCTGGGGCTTGATCTCGGTCCACTTCATATTGCTCAGCGCGCCGATCTGAATCTCGCTGTCGAAATGGCCGATGTTGCAGACAATCGCCATATTCTTCATCGCGCGCATGTGGTCGACAGTGATCACGTCCATGTTGCCGGTCGCGGTGCAAAAGATGTCGGCGCGGGTCACCGCTTCCTCCATCGTCACCACTTCATAGCCTTCCATCGCCGCCTGCAGCGCGCAGATCGGGTCGACTTCGGTGACCAAAACGCGCGCGCCGCCGTTGCGCAGCGATTGCGCGCTGCCCTTGCCGACATCGCCGAAGCCGGCGACGCAGGCGACCTTGCCGGCGAGCATGACGTCGGTGGCGAGGCGGATCGCGTCGACCAGACTCTCGCGGCAGCCGTAGAGATTGTCGAACTTCGACTTGGTCACGCTGTCGTTGACGTTGATCGCCGGGAACGGGAGCTTGCCCTGCTTGCTCAGCTCATACAGGCGGTGGACGCCGGTGGTGGTCTCTTCCGACACGCCTTTGATCGCGGCGACGGTCTTGGTCAGGTAACCCGGGCGTTCCTTGAGGAAGCGCTTGAGCGTGACGGCGAAGATTTCCTCTTCCTCATTGGTCGGCTCGAACAACGTCTCGCCGGCCTCGACCCGCGCGCCCCACAGAGCGAACATGGTCGCGTCGCCGCCGTCGTCTAGGATGAGGTTGCAGGTCTCGTCCTGGCCCCAGTCGAAGATCTTCGCGGCATAGTCCCAATATTCCTCGAGCGTCTCGCCCTTGGTCGCGAACACCGGGACGCCGGTGACGGCGATCGCCGCGGCGGCATGGTCCTGCGTCGAAAAGATGTTGCACGACGCCCAGCGGACCTGCGCGCCAAGCGCGGTCAGCGTCTCGATCAGCACCGCGGTCTGGATCGTCATGTGAAGCGAGCCGGTAATCCGCGCGCCGGTCAGCGGCTTGGCCGCGCCGAATTCCTCGCGCAACGCCATCAGACCGGGCATTTCGGTTTCGGCGATCTCGATTTCCTTGCGCCCGAAAGCGGCGAGGGAAAGGTCAGCCACGACAAAGTCGTCGGAACGGGTGTCAGCCATCGTCGCCACGTCAAATTCTCCGAATGAAATGCGGTCGCGCTCCAAACGGCGCGGGGTCGCGGCAGCCACTAGCGCCGGGCCCACCCAAAAGCAAATATAAAGGTTTTGTTATATGACCTGTCAGGCGACCCCGGTCTTGCTCACCAGCAGCCGCGGATCGATCCCTTCGGACTTGAACGCCGCCGCCCAGCGCTCGTCTGCGGGCGTGTCGAACAGGATCGCCGGGTCGCCTTTCGCGGCGAACCAGCCGTGGCGGGTCATTTCCTCGTCGAGCTGGCCTTCGCCCCACCCGGCGTAGCCCAGCGAGACGATCCACCGTGTCGGACCGCGCCCCTCGGCGATCGCGCGCAGAATGTCGATCGTCCCAGTCATCGCGAACAACGGGCCGCCGGGACCGGTAACGTGAAGCGTGTCCTGCCCGCCCCAATCCTCGCTGTGCAAAACGAACCCGCGCCCTGGCTCGACCGGGCCGCCATGGAGCACTGCGCGGTCGGGCGCTTCGCCGGGGTCGATATCTAGCTGGCGCAGCAGGCCACGAACGTTGAGGCCGGCGCGTTTGTGGCCGATCCCGATCCCGATCGCGCCATTCTCGTCATGGACGCAGATCGCGATCACTGCGCGCTCGAACCGCGGGTCGGCCATTCCCGGCATTGCCAGAAGCAGCTTGCCCGGGAGGAAAGGCGGCTGGTCGACCACACTGCCGACAATGACGGGGGCGCGGTTCGGGAGCAAGGGTTGAGACGGCGGTT
>JBDSTQ010000032.1:0-3313 GCA_039928195.1 Sphingomicrobium sp. | reverse complement strand
CAGTGTGATCATCCGCAACCCCCATTTCCAGAGCCAGACCAAGGACCGCCTGACCAGCCTCGAGGCGGCGCGCTTCGTCGAGGCCGCGGTGCGCGATCATTTCGACCATTTCCTCGCCGACAATATGGACCGCGGCCGCGCGTTGCTCGGATCGATCGTCGAGCGCATGGAGGAACGCCTCAAGCGCCGCGCCGAGCGCGAGGTCCAGCGCAAGACCGCGACCAGCGCCCGCAAGCTCCGCCTCCCCGGCAAACTCACCGATTGCGCCAATGACGATGCCGCCGGCACCGAGCTTTTCATCGTCGAGGGCGACAGCGCGGGCGGCAGCGCCAAGCAGGCGCGCAACCGCAAGACCCAGGCGATCCTCCCCCTGCGCGGCAAGATCCTCAACGTCGCCAGCGCCACCGCGGAAAAGATCCGCGCCAATCAGGAAATCGCCGACCTCTCACTCGCGCTCGGCTGCGGCACCCGCGACAAGTTCAACGAGGACGCGCTGCGCTACGAACGCATCATCATCATGACCGACGCCGACGTCGACGGCGCCCACATCGCGACCCTGCTGATGACCTTCTTCTTCCAGGAAATGCCCGAGCTCGTCCGCCGCGGGCATTTGTTCCTGGCCCAGCCCCCGCTCTACCGCCTGACCCACGGCGCCACGACGCTCTACGCCCGCGACGACGCCCACCGCGCCGAGCTTGAGACAAAGCAGTTCAAAGGCAAGAAAGTCGACGTCAGCCGCTTCAAGGGGCTCGGCGAAATGAACCCCAACCAATTGAAGGAAACCACCATGGACCCCGGCAGCCGCTCGCTGCTCAAGGTCACCCTGCCGGGGCCCTATGAGGAGCGGCAGCCGGCGCGCGACATCGTCGAGCAGCTGATGGGCAAGGATCCGGCGCTGCGCTTCGCCTACATCCAGAACAGCGCGGCGGCGGTGGATGAAGCGGCGATCGACGCCTAGTAAAAATCGTCATTCCCGAGAATGCGGGAACCCAGCTCCCTGACTTCATCATTCCCGCGATAGCGGGAACCCAGCTCCCTGACTTCGTCATTCCCGCGAAAGCGGGAACCCAGCGCAACGAATAACTCACTCACTTCGTCATTCCCGCGAAAGCGGGAACCCAGCTAAACCAATACCATGCACCCCGACTTCGCCCCCACCGTCTACCTGCTCGCATCGCGACGCAACGGCACCCTCTACGTCGGCGTTACCTCCAACCTCCCCGCCCGCATCCACCAGCACCGCGCCGGAGCCGTCCGCGGCTTCACGCGGGATTACGGCGTCAAACTTCTCGTCTGGTTCGAACAACACGCCACAATGGAGTCCGCGATCATCCGCGAAAAGCGCGTCAAGAAATGGAACCGCGCGTGGAAACTCGCGCTGATCGAAGTCGCCAACCCCGACTGGCGCGACCTCGCCGAAGATATTGGCTTCGCTCCGCTCAATTGATCTCGGCTGCGCTGGGTTCCCGCTTGCGCGGGAATGACGAAGAGGAAGCGATAGAGATCATCAAACCCGATATATTTCCCGCGACGCGGCAACCCAGCCCCTAACCACGTCATTCCCGCGAAAGCGGGAACCCAGCTCCCTACCTCGTCATTCCCGCGAAAGCGGAACCCAGCGCGCTACCTTCGTCATTCCCGCGAAAGCGGGAACCCAGCGCAAACAAAAACCGCTTCGTCATTCGGGGCCCGATCCGGGAGAGAGCTTCCCGCCCGCATGGAATAGCTAGTGCAAATCCGCGTCCCGTCACCAAAACACTTTCCTACACACCCCAATCTATGTTCCTATATGGTTCAAGGAAAGCCATATGGACAAATCCGTCATTCCCTTCACCCCCACCACTCCCCGTCCCCGCAACGACGGTTGGACGGTCGAGCGTCAATATGATTTCATCGAGGCGCTGGCCGAGAGCGGCTGCGTCATCGAAGCGTGCCGCCGCGTCGGTATGTCCGACACCTCCGCCTACAAACTGCGCGCGCGCTCGGACTGCCAGGATTTCCGCCGCGCATGGGTGGTCGCGCTCGATTATGGCGATCACCGCATCGAGGAGGACGCGCGCACGCGCTCGCGGCGCGGGGTCGCGCGGCCAATCTTTTATAAAGGCGAGCAGATCGGCGACTGGCGCCATTATGACGAGCGGCTGACGATGTTCTTCCTGCGCACCCGCTTCCCCGAGCGCTACGGCAAGCAGACCGAGCGGGTCCGCGGCCCCGATGAGGAGCCCGACGTCGAACCGGGGATCGCGCTCGAGGGCGCGCTCACCGGCATCGAGTTCTGCGCCAAGGACATTCCGCCCGACGAGATTCCGCCCGACGACGCCCCGCCCGAAAACGCTCCGTCCGAAAACGAATCTGGCGACGATGGTGCGCCCGGCGATCGCGCGCCCGAGCAGCCGTGACTCGCGCGCGCGCGTTGAGGCCCCAACTTAGCCAACTTTCGCGCCATCCTCCGCGCCATGCTAACCGGCCAAGATGACGCCCGCCCACCCCCACCCAATGTCGCGCGGCTCGATGGCGATCGCGGCGTTTTCGACCGTGGTCGAATGGTACGACTTCACCCTCTACATCTACTTCGCCACCGTGCTTGCCCGCGTGTTCTACGGCGGCGGCGAGGGCTCGCTGCTGATCACGCTTGGCGGCTTTGCCGTCGCTTATCTTCTGCGTCCGCTCGGCGCGGTCGTGTTCGGCCATATCGGCGACCGCTATGGCCGCCGTCATATGCTGCTGATGTCGGTCGCGCTGATGACCGCGGCGATGCTCGCCGTCGCACTTCTTCCGACCCGCGCCGCGATCGGCCCCGCCGCCGGCTGGCTGCTGTTCGCCTTGCGCTGCGTGATGGGGTTCTCGGTCGGCGGCGAATATACCGGCGTGGTCGCGTATTTGCTCGAAGGAGCGGCGCCCGGCCGGCGCGGGCTGATCGCCTCCTCGGCTTCGGCGGCTAGCGAGATCGGCGCTTTGCTCGCGGTCGGCGTTTCCGCACTCACCGTCGCTGCCTTAAGCGAGACCGACCTGCAAAGCTGGGGCTGGCGCATCCCCTTCTTCGTCGGCGCCGCGCTCGCCGCCAGCGTGTGGATCGCGCGCGCAAGCCTGCATGAAAGCCCCGAATTCACCCGCCAGCAGGCCGCGGGCACAGTCCCCGAACGCCCGCTGCATTTTGCCCTCACGCACTATCGCGCCGGGATCGCGCGCGCCTTCGCCATCTCCGCGCTCGGCTCGATCACTTATTATGTCGGGATTACCTACGTCCCTGCTTTCCTCACCTCGGCCGGGGCGCTGACCGAGCGCGATGCCTTGTGGCTGTCGACCATCGCCG
>JBDSTQ010000031.1:0-4017 GCA_039928195.1 Sphingomicrobium sp. | reverse complement strand
TCTGAAATTTGGTGCCGTCGGTCATCTCGACCGTGATCATGTGATAATCCGGATGGATTTCGCTTTTCATTGCAGATTTTCCTCGGGTTAGCCGCTGGTTTCCGACCAGCCGCCGAAGTCGTGCCGCGCCTTTACCGGCGGAGAGGCGAAGTTGCAACCGGAGCCGTGCGCAGCTGCGGCAGCGACCGCTCGAGCAAGGCAAAGCCGCCAAACAGCACAGCCGAGTAGAAGAGGTCGCCGGCGAGCGTGTTCTGGAAAAACGGGACAGCGGCGACGAAACAGGCCGCAAGCCCGGCGGCGGTCAGCGGATACATCCCGCTCCCGGCCCACACGCCGAGATTGCTGACAACGAAGAACACGACGGACGCCGCGAGCGCGGTGCCGAGCAAGCGCAACGGGGCGACTTGGCGCAAAGCAAGGTTACCGAGCAGTACGATCAGCGCGACCGCGAAATAATTGACCGCCATGCCCGAGTAGAAGCCGAGGATCGCGTCGCTCAGGAGCAAGGCGCCGAGCGGCGCGGCAAAGGCGATCCCGCCGCGGCGGCCAAGGTAAGCGCCGCTGAACAAAGCCATCGCCCCGATCGGGGTGAAATTGGGCGGATGCGGGACCAGGCGCAGCGCGGCGGCAGCGGCAATCGCGGACAGGATGACGATGTTGCGGGCGGCGGTGCTGGTCATGCGCTTCCCATAATGCGCGCCGAGCGCCTTGGCAAAGCGCGCGCCCCGGCTTACTCGGGGCGCCGACCAGGGTGCCGCCCACGAGCGCAAGTTCGGCGGGGGCGGTTCAAAGGGAAGCCGGCGAAATTCCGGCGCTGTGCCCGCAACTGTGAAGGCCATTGGCAATTGCAAGATTGCTTCGGCCAAGTCAGGAACCTGCCGTGGTCGGTCGTCCGTTTCCCCGGCCGGGTCCAGCCGCGGGGCGTGGGTCGGGCGTGGCCAATTTCGGCCGCGCATCCCTCCGCGACGACTATCGTCAGGAGGACTTATGCCCGCGTTACCAATCGACACCGGCCAGATCGTCATCACTGCCTCGCGCAGCCCCGAAACCGAAGCCGCGACCGCCGCCAGCGTGACCGTCATCGACGCCGAGCGCATCGCGCGGCTTGGCGAGCCGCTCGTTCCCGCACTGCTCCGCCTGACCCCCTCGGCGTCCATCTCCGTCAGCGGCCCCGCGGGATCGCTGACCGAAGTCCGCATTCGCGGCGCCGAGGCCAATCACACTTTGCTGTTCATCGACGGCATCCGCGCCAACGACCCCGCCGCGGGAAACACCCCGCGCTTCGAATTGCTCAACGCCGACATCGCCTCGCGCGTCGAAGTCGTGCGCGGTCCGCAGTCGGCGCTATGGGGGTCCGAAGCGATCGGCGGGGTGATCGCGGTCAATGGGATCGCCGATGCACCGGGATATGGCGCGCACGCCGAGGGTGGGTCGTTCGGCTTTGCCCGCGCCTCGGCCCACGCCGCGGTTCAGTCCGGCGCAGCGAGCGCGGCCGGCGCGATTGGCTTCCAGCGCGCGACCGGAATCGACAGCTTCAGCGGCGCCGGCGACAACGACGGCTATCGCAACCTCTCGGGCCGGGTGCGCGGGACGGTCAAGCTCAGCGACGCGGTCGTAATCGGCGCGGCGGGATTCGCCATCGCCGGGCGCAGCGAGTTCGACGGCTATGACCCGGCCACTTTCGACCATTCCGATACACGCGACGCGAGCCGCAACCGTCTCGCTGCCGGGCGGCTGTGGGCGCGATATGGCGGCGCCGCCACGCCGTGGAACGTGCGCATCGGCGCCGCGCTGCTCGGCTCGTCGAACCGCAACGATCTCGCTGGCGCGCCGATTAACCGCACGCGCGGGACGCGCCGGACGCTTGAAGCGCAAGTCGAACGCGGCTTCGCCACCGGTGTAGTCGAGCACCGGCTGATCGCCGCGCTCGACGAAGAGCGCGAAACCTTCGCCGCGCGTGACGTCATCTATGGCGGGCTGACCGACCAGGACCGCAGCCGCGCTCGGCAATCGTTGACGCTTGAATGGCGCGCGGCGGCAAAGGCGGTTAGCGCCGACGTCGCGCTGCGCCACGACCGGTTCAGCCGGTTCAAGGACGCGACCACGCTGCGCGCGTCATTGCTCGGCGAGCTGGGCGGCGGGTTCGCGCTGACGGGTTCCTATGGCGAGGGCATCGCCCAACCGAGCTTCTTCGATCTCTACGGTTTCTTTCCAGGCAATTTCATTGGCAACCCGTCACTTAAGCCAGAAAGTTCGCGCGGCTACGAAGCATCGCTGCGCTTTCGCCGAACGCACGTCCGGGCGTCGCTCACCGCCTATCGCCAGCGCCTGCATGACGAGATTATCGACGACGCCTCGTTCCAAAGCGCGGTCAACCGGAGCGGATCGAGCCGCCGCTCGGGAGTCGAAGCGGAAGCCGCCTGGTCCCCTTCCCCATTGTTGCGGCTTTCGGCCAATTACGCCCTCCTCCACGCCACTCAGCCCAATGCCGCCGAAACCGCCCATTTGCGCGAGCTGCGCCGGCCCAAGCATAGCGGGTCGATAGCGGCGGACGGCGCGTGGCGACAGTGGAGCTATGGCGCATCGCTCGCCTACGTCGGCGCAAACCGCGACCGGCGCGAGATTTTCCCGTACAATGTCGAGCGGCTGGGCGCCTATGCGCTAGCCGATGCACGGGTGGCTTATGCGCTACGACCCAACCTCGAGCTGTTCGCGCGCGGATCGAATCTGTTCGACGCGCGCTACCGCGAAGCCGCCGATTATCGCACCGAAGGCCGCGGATTGTATCTCGGAATTAGCTTCGCCGGCACGCGTTAGTCCTTCGGCGGGTCGGCGATCATCGCGGTGAAATTGGCTTCGGCGGCAAGCTTGCCGTCGATGCTCGCGCGGCCCGCGAATTTGCACACGCTGCTGCGTTTCTGGACGAAATCGACGTCGAGCTGGAGCAGCACGCCAGGTTCTACGGGCATGCGGAATTTGGCGCCGTCGATGGCCATGAAATAGACCAGTTTGCCCGACCCGGCGAGGCCAAGGCTTTCGACCGCGAGCACCCCCGCGGCCTGCGCCAACGCCTCAACGATGAGCACGCCGGGCATGATCGGCCGCCCCGGGAAATGCCCCTGGAAAAACGGCTCGTTGATCGTCACCGCCTTGATCGCGCGGATGGTCTTGTCGATCTCGAGCGAAACCACCCGGTCGACCAGCAGCATCGGATAGCGGTGCGGCAGCGCCGCCATCACCCGGCGAATGTCGAGCGGCTGGCCGGTCACGGCTGGCTTAGCGGCCCTGCGGCGTCGCCGGCTGCGCCGGCGCGGTCGTCTGCAGCGACGGCAGCGCGGCGTTGAGCGCGGCGACGACGTCGGCGGTGACGTCGACACTGGCCGAGGTGGCGAGGGTCGATCCAACTTCCATCAGCACGTTGGCGCCGCGGCGCTGCATCACGCCCTGATAGATCGGGCCGAGCTTGGCCTGGATCTGCTGCTGGATATACGCCTGATTGCGCTGAAGTTGCTGCTGCTGGCGCTGAAGCTCACCCGCGCCGGCCTGTTGCTTGGCCTGGAACGCCTTGATCCGCGCTTCGAGCGCCGCATCGGGCGCCTTGCCGGAAAGTGCGTCGATCGACTTCTGGATCGCCTGACCTTCGGTCTTCAGCGGTCCGGCGAGCTGCTGCTCGCGGCCCGACAATGATGCCACCTGGCTTTTGAGCGCGGCCGAAGCCGTTTTGCAGGCAGTGCAATCGGAGGTCACCCGATCGAGATCGACGACCGCGACAACCGCAGTCGGAAGGGCCTGGGCGCCAGCCATGGAGGGCGCCAGCGAAGCGGCGAGAAACGCCGTGGAAATAAGGAATTTGCGCATCAGAATGAAGTTCCTACGTTGAAGCTGAAGAGTTTGGTGTCGTCGCCTTCCTGCTTGAGGAGGGCTTTGGCGAGATCGAGCCGGAGCGGACCGAAGGGCGATACCCAGTTGACGCCGATGCCGATCGACAGCCGCGGCTTCACCGAATCGCCCAGATAT
>JBDSTQ010000030.1:0-4004 GCA_039928195.1 Sphingomicrobium sp. | reverse complement strand
ATTGGAGGATCACAGCCTTATGTTGCGCCATTTAAGCGACGGCTCGCTGCCCTCGACGCTCAGCCGCGGCGATGGCGGGGGCGCGCAGAAATCCCCGTGGCCGCCGCCCGGCGCGAGCCACCCGCGCGACGTGAATTGCATCCCCAAAAGCCGCGACTTTCACTGATCGCCATTCATCGAGGCGCAATCTGAATGCGCGCTTTTCGCCGCAAATGGTGGCTAAGTCGGTGGCATGAAACAGAGAATCGCTCAATTTGCATTGCTCATCGCGCTTGGCGGCGTGGCCGCAAACGCGTCCGCCAAGGCGCCGCTCGAGGGCCAATGGCGCAACCCCAAGGGCAGCGTCACGGTGCGCGTCGCGCCGTGCGGCGACGCGTGGTGCGGGACCGTGATCGACGCCTCGGGCAAGGCCAAGGCAAGCGCGCGCAAGGGCGGCACGCGCGAACTTATCGGCACACGCATCCTCAGCGACGTGCGCCTCGCGGCGCGCGGCGAATATAAGGGCCGCGCATTCGACCCCAAGCGAAACATCCACGCGCCCGCGACGCTGCGCCTGCTCGGGCCGGGCACGATGGTCGTGCGTGGCTGCATGCTGCGCGGGATCATCTGCAAGGAACAGCGCTGGACGCGGGTCAGCTGAGGCTGACGATCCCAGGGCCGATTTCGCCCGCCAGTACCGCCGCCTGAAGCGCGGACATTTCGTCGGCCCAGTAACGGTCGGCGGTGAAATGCGGGGACAAAGCGCGCACCGCGGCGTGGACCGCCAAGAGCTTCGGACTGGTCTGGAGCGGGGCGTGATAATCGATCCCCTCGGCCCCGGCCATCAGTTCGACCGCGATGACCCCCGCGGCGTTGCGCGCGATCGTCCCCGCCTTGCGCGCGGCGATCGGCGCCATCGACACATGATCCTCCTGCCCCGCCGAAGTCGGGATCGAATCGACCGATGCGGGGAAAGCGAGGCTCTTGTTCTCGCTGACCATAGCGGCGGCAGTGACCTGCGGGATCATCATTCCCGAATTGACCCCCGAATCCTCGGTGAGGAACGCGGGCAACCCGCTCATCTTGGGATCGACCAGCACCGCGGTGCGGCGTTCGGACAATGACCCAACTTCGCACAGCGCGATGGCGATGATGTCGGCGGCGAAAGCGACGGGCTGGGCGTGGAAATTGCCGCCCGAGATGGCCTCGTCGCTGTCGGGAAAGACGATCGGATTGTCGGTCACCGCGCCGGCCTCGATCGTCAACGTACGCGCGGCATTGGAGAGGAGGTCGAGCGCGGCGCCCATCACCTGCGGCTGGCAGCGGAAGCTGTACGGGTCCTGGACACGGTCGCAGGCCACATGGCTGGTGAGGATCGCGCTGCCGTCGAGCAATTCGGCGATGGTGGCGGCGACGCGGATCTGTCCGGGCTGGCCGCGCAACGCCGACAGGCGCGGGTCGAACGGCTTGACGCTGCCCTTCAGCGCATCGACCGACATCGCGCCAGAAGCGATCGCCGCGGCGAATACGCGCTCGCCGAGGAACAAGGCGTCGAGCGCGAGCGCGCAGCTCGCCTGCGTACCGTTGATCAGCGCGAGCCCTTCCTTGGGGCCGAGCGCGAGCGGATCGCGGCCGAGTTTGTGGAGCGCGGCGGCGGCGGGCATGACGGTCCCGGCAACGTCGATCCGGCCATAGCCCATCAGCGCGGCGATGCAGTGCGCGAGCGGAGCAAGATCGCCCGACGCGCCGACGCTGCCCTGGCTCGGGATGACGGGCATCGCGTCGGCGTCGAGCAGCGCCTGCAACGCGTCGAGGACCAATGGCCGCACGCCCGAAAAACCGCGCCCGAGGCCAAGCAGCTTGAGGACGATCATCAGCCGGACGACGTGGCGCGGGAGCGGTTCGCCGAGGCCCGCGCTGTGGCTGAGGATGAGGTTGGTCTGGAGTTCGGCGAGGCGATCGGCGGGGATGCGGGTGTTGGCGAGCAGCCCGAAGCCGGTGTTGACGCCATAGACGGTCGCGCCGCCGGCCACGATCCGCTCGACGGACGCGGCGGCGGCGGCGACGCGGGCCATCGATGCGGCGTCGAGCGACGCGGGCGCGCCGGACCAAAGGTTGCGGAGCGTGGCGAGCGAAATATCTTCAGGATTGAGCTTCACGGTCACACCCTATCGTCATTCCCGCGAAAGCGGGAATCCCGCTGCCTTGAGAAGAAAATAGCGCGACCCCGGCTCAAGGCGAGGAAGCCGATGACGGGCGCGGGACGCGCTTGCCCTTGGTGCGGCTGGTGAGGTGGAATTGGCCGCAACGGTCGCAGCAGTATGGGCGAAGCACGATCGTGGCGGCAGCGGCGGCAAGACCTGCCTCGTGTTCGGTGGCGTAGCGCGCCTTGCGATTGCAGATGCTGAGCCGGGTGCGCACCGCGGCCTAACGCCTGGCCGGAGAGGCGAGCGGTCGGCTCACACCGGGTGCCAGAATTTGACCAGCACATACACTCATGGGTTTGGGGTCCAAGGTCAGCACGTCGGTTGGAATAGCCTGTTCGGAACGCTTGCGCCGCAATTTGTCACACGAAGGCGCGAAGCCGCAAAGGAAGCCGCAAAGATTGATTTAGCGCTTCGCGCCTGTGCTCTTGCTTCGTGCCTTTGTGCGAAATCGACTAGCGGGATCCCCGCGTGCGCGGGGATGACGAATCAGAGCATCGGCAGGTCGAGACCCTGTTCGCGGGCGCAATCGATCGCGATGTCGTAGCCCGCATCGGCGTGTCGCATGACACCGGTCGCCGGGTCGTTCCACAGGACTCGTTCGAGCCGCCGCGCGGCGTCGTCGGTGCCGTCGGCGACGATGACCATTCCGCTGTGCTGCGAATAGCCCATGCCGACCCCGCCGCCGTGGTGGAGCGAGACCCAGGTCGCGCCCGACGCGGTGTTGAGCAAAGCGTTGAGCAACGGCCAGTCGCTGACCGCGTCGCTGCCGTCCTTCATGCTTTCGGTTTCGCGGTTGGGCGAGGCGACGCTGCCGCTGTCGAGATGATCGCGGCCGATGACGATCGGGGCGGAGACTTCGCCGTTGCGGACCATCTCGTTGAAGGCGAGGCCCAAGCGGTGGCGCTGGCCGATGCCGACCCAGCAGATGCGCGCGGGGAGGCCCTGGAAGGCGATCCGTTCGCGCGCCATG
Source organism: Sphingomicrobium sp. (assembly GCA_039928195.1). Classification (GTDB taxonomy): domain Bacteria; phylum Pseudomonadota; class Alphaproteobacteria; order Sphingomonadales; family Sphingomonadaceae; genus Sphingomicrobium. The sequence continues at coordinate 848 of JBDSTQ010000030.1, read as the reverse complement.
TCGAGCCAGCGGTGGAGGTGCGGATCGTCGGGGATCAGTTCCTTGACCCGCTGGTCGGTGCGATAAATGTCCTCGGGATCGCCCGACAGCGCAACCCAGCGGAACGGGCCGATGCCGCGGCAGAACAACGGCCGGACGTAAGCGGGAACGAAGCCGGGGAAATCGAAGGCGTGGGCGACGCCTTCGTCCTTGGCCTCCTGGCGGATGTTGTTGCCGTAATCGAAGGTCGGAATGCCCATTGTCTGGAAGGCGAGCATGGCCTCGACATGGACCGCCATCGAGGCGCGCGCGGCGGAGGCGACCGCGGCGGGGTCGGTCTCGCGTTTGGCGATCCATTCGGCGACGCTCCAGCCGATCGGGAGGTAGCCGTTGGCGGGATCGTGCGCGCTGGACTGGTCGGTGACCGCGTCGGGGCGGATTCCGCGCGCGACCATTTGGGGAAGGATTTCGGCGGCATTGCCGAGCAAGCCGACCGACGTCGGTTCGGTCGCCGCGGCGATGATCGCGAGCGCTTCATCGATGCTCGTCGCGCGGTGGTCGAGATAGCGCGTCGCCAGCCGCTTCTCGATCGAGCTTTCCTGGCATTCGACCGCGATGCAATGCGCGCCGGCCATCACCGCGGCGAGCGGCTGCGCGCCGCCCATCCCGCCAAGCCCGGCGGTCAATATCCATTTGCCCTTGAGATCGCCGCCATAATGCTGGCGGCCCATTTCGGCGAAAGTCTCAAAGGTGCCTTGGACGATCCCTTGCGTGCCTATGTAAATCCAGCTGCCGGCGGTCATCTGGCCGTACATCATCAGCCCCATGCGATCGAGCTCGTTGAACTTGTCCCAATTCGCCCATTTGGG
>JBDSTQ010000029.1:0-4231 GCA_039928195.1 Sphingomicrobium sp. | reverse complement strand
ACGGGACGGGGACTGGCAGCCGGCGCCTGGCCAGGAGCTGCAAATACGGTGCGGCGGAAATTCTTTTCCAGCCGGTCGGAGATATAATCCCACAATTCGACCACTTCCTTGGCCGAGCGGCCGTTGGGGTCGACTTCCATCACCGTCCGCCCGTCGATCATCGAAGCGGCGAAATCGGTGCGATGGTGGAGCGTGACCGGGGCCACGGTGCCGTGCTGCGACAGCGCAACCGCGGCTTCATAGGTGATCTTGGCCTTGGGCGTCGCCCCATTGACGACGAACAACAAGGGCTTGCCGGCGCGGTCGCATAGATCGACCGTGGCGCCGACGGCGCGCAAATCGTGCGGACTCGGGCGGGTCGGGATGACGATCAATTCGGCAACGGCGATGACGCTCTGGATTGCCATGGTGATCGCCGGCGGGGTGTCGACCACCGCCAGCCGGAAGCCCTGCTGACGCAGTACTTCCAGATCCGAGGCCAGCCGGGCCACCGTGGTTTGTGCAAAAGCCGGCATATCGGCTTCGCGCTCGTTCCACCAATCGGCAAGGCTCCCCTGAGGATCGATGTCGATCAAGCAGACGGGGCCCGCGCCCGAAAGCTGGGCCTGCACCGCCAAATGACCGGACAGGGTGGTCTTCCCCGATCCGCCCTTCTGCGATGCCAATGCCAAGACGCGCATGCTTTTCCCCTCGCCCAGTAACGTCGTTCGTCCGGCGGGAGTGACACACGAGGGTCTAAAATCTGGTTAACATTGGCGCGACCCTGTTGCGGCGCGGGCGCTCGCGGCTAGAGTGAGGACGGAGTGAGCGACGCGTGAAAAAGCCTTTGAGAATATTTGCCGCGATCGCGGCCGCGGCGTTGGCGGCGCCGCCGGCCGGGGCGCAAAGCGTCCGCGCCGGGATCGAGGCGTGGCAGAAAGCCGATTATCCGGCAGCCGTGGGCATTTGGCGCCCGCTGGCCGAGGCCGGCGATGCCGATGCCGCGTTCAATCTTGGCCAGGCTTATCGGCTCGGACGCGGGATTCCGATCAGCCTGTCGACCGCCAAAAGTTGGTTCGAGCGCGCCGCCGCCAAGGGCCATATCGACGCCCAGACCACGCTCGGCCTGCTGCTGTTCCAGAACAATGAGCAAAAGGACGGCCTGCGCTGGCTCAAGGCCGCCGCCGAGCAAGGCGAGGCGCGCGCGCTGCTGGTGTATGGCACGGCGTTGTTCAACGGCGACAGCGTCACCCAAGATACGGTGCTCGGCTATGCTTATGTCAGCCGCGCCGCCGCGCAGGGCTTCGCCCCGGCCAAGGACACGCTCGCCGAACTCGACAAGATCATGCCGCTCGCCGACCGCAAAAAGGGTGTCGCACTGGCACGGATCAAGGCCAAGAAGGCCCCGCCGCCAGTGTCCAAGGCGGTCAAGCCGGTGAAGCCCCCGAAGCCGGCCAGGCCTGTTGCGGTGGCCACGGCACCCGCAGCCCTTCCAGCCAAAGACAAGCCGGCCCCCGTGACAGCGCCAGCCGCGGCGGCGAGCGGCGTCTGGCGCATCCAGCTCGGCGCGTTCGGCCAACGCGGCGCGGCCGAAGCGCTCTACCAGCGCGTCGCGGGCAAAAGCGCACTCGCGGGGCGCCGCGCTTTCTACATCCCCGTCGGCGCCGTCACCCGGCTCCAGGTCGGCCCGTTCGAAACCCGCGCCGCCGCGCAAGCCGCGTGCAACGCGCTCAAGCCGCAGGCCTGCTTTCCAGCGAAATAGGCTCGGCCATCGGCGCATCTTACGCATGGCGAGCCAGAAACATCTACGGCGCTGCCATCAACTCCTTGATCGACAGGTCGTGCAAACCCTTGGCCGCCCCGCGCCGGAACATCTGCCGGTGTTCAATGGGGATCTGCCGGAGATCAGATTCATCGATCACCATGCGGGAATGTTTCTGGAAGTTGATCACGTCGGTGAACCACTCGCGTGCATAGACGATGTACAGAATTGGCCGGTCGCGTTGGGACAGATTGGCCATACCCCGGTGCCACAAACGATAGTCCATCATGAAACAGCCGCCGCGCTTTACGAACGGACAAATCTCTTTGTCGAAGGAGAGCGGTCCGTTTTTCTCGTCGCCGGTCGCAGACAAGCTACCCGCGAATAGCTTGGTCGTTCCAGTCGCTTGATCAAGGTCTATCAGCGGGATCGCAACCGTCACCGCAAACACCGGGAGCGTGGCCGCAAGCCCGTCCTGCTCGGCGAATAAATGAGGATGGTCGCGGTGAAATTTTTGGTCGCTTGCACCGGGTAGCGCAGTGACGCAGTTGACGTTGTCGATCACGAAAGTTGTCCGCAGAATATTCGCCAAAATCGTCATCAATAAGGGATGGGCATAAAGCTCGGCTTGGAGCAGCGGCCCGCGCAGCCGCAATGGCAGATGGAGTCGTTTGTCCCCCACATTCATATGCGGCGGGAGGTTTGCCGGATCGAACGAGCTATACTGCGCCTCATATTCCCTGCGAACGGAATCGATGAGCGCGGGATCGAAGAGGCGGTCGATGACGAGGCAGCCTTGCTGATCAAATGTCTCGGCAAACACTGCTCCCTCCTTTTATAGCGCGCCCCCGGGGAAGCGTCCCGAAGCCTCAAAGCGACCCTCACGTGGACTTTAGTCGCGGTCAATCCGATTCAGTCCCCATGCCCGGACGTCAATTCCGGTTGGTCGAAACGGCGCACGTCGGGTGTCTCAGAGGGGCTGAAAGACAAACATCAGCGTCAGTTCGCATCTGGCTGTGGCTGAGGAAAGGCGGAATGCCATCCGATTAGCTACGGTCCAACGGAGAGGCCGCAGCGCCAAGGGCCATCTCTAACTCATCCCCGGAACCAGTCCCTCCGCCGCACGCCCTGGACCCACAGCAAGGCATCGAGGCCGTGGTGGCGGAGCTCGGCGTCGGCGACTTTGGCGAGCGCGGGCTTGGCCTTGAACGCGATCCCCAGCCCCGCTTCCTCGATCATCATTTGATCGTTGCCGCCGTCGCCGACCGCGAGGACGTCGACCGCCGCCAGCCCCATTTCGTCGCGCGTTTCAAGCAAGGCTTCGCGCTTGGCGCGGGCGTCGATGATCGGATGGCCGACCTCGCCGCTCAATTTGCCCCCGGCGAAGATCAGGCGGTTGGCGCGGACGCGGTCGAAGCCGGCGATTCTGGCGACGGGTTCGGCGAACGACAGGAAGCCGCCCGAGACAAGCAGGCAGCTGGCCCCGCCCGCGCGCATCGTCTGGACGAGCGTGCGCGCGCCGTCGGTCAGGCTGACGCGCTCGGCGAGGCAGCGCGCGAGCGTCCCCTGCTCCATTCCGGCGAGCAGCCGCACGCGCTCGCGCAGCGCGCCGGTGAAATCGAGCTGCCCCTGCATCGCGCGCTCGGTGATCGCCGCGACCTTGGCCTTCAAGCCGGCATAATCGGCGAGCTCGTCGATGCATTCCTGGCCGATGATGGTCGAATCCATGTCCGCGACGAACAATCGCCGCCAGCGCGGCTCGGCGTCCTGGACCACGACATCGACGCCCTCGAGCGCGCCGAGCGCCCAGCGCGCCGCATGGCGGTCGCCGGAATAGTGGATATCGGCGGCATCGCCCTCGTCGATCCAGTCGGCGAAGCGCGCTGTGGGATCGAGTTCGCGAAGCAGGCCGAGCGCGCGCTCGATCAGCCTGTCATCGAGCCGTCCCTTTGCTATCAACGTCGCAATGCCCATCGCAGCGTCATTCCCTCCACTGGCCTTCATCGCCGGACCGACCGCGAGCGGCAAGTCGGCAGTGGCGCTCGCGCTCGCCGAACACTGCGGCGGCGTGATCGTCAACGCCGACAGCGCACAAGTCTATCGCGACCTGCCAGTGTTAAGCGCGGCGCCGACGACAGCGGAACGGGCGCGTGCCGAGCACCGGCTTTACGGGGTTCGGGACGGCGCTTTGCCCTGCTCGGCGGCCGAGTGGGCCGCGCTGGCCCGCGCCGCGATCGCGGACATCCACGCGAGCCAGCGGCTGCCGATCCTGGTCGGCGGGACCGGGCTTTACCTGCGGACCTTGCTCGACGGGATAGCGCCGGTGCCGCCGATCGACCGACAGGTGCGCGCGGCGGTGCGGGCGCGGGATGTCGAGCACAATCGCGCCGAGCTCGAGCGGCGCGATCCGGCGGCGGCGGCGCGGCTCGGGCCGGCGGACAAAGTGCGCATCGCCCGCGCGCTCGAGGTTGTCCTGTCGTCGGGGCGCCC
>JBDSTQ010000028.1:0-5818 GCA_039928195.1 Sphingomicrobium sp. | reverse complement strand
TGAGCAAGTCTTCGAGTGAGGTGACATTGCCGCTATCGCCGACGATGCGCCGTCCGCGCCGGCCGGGCTGGCCCGGCTGGCCCCACGGGCCGCCGCCGTCGCCGTCCGACGGAGGTTCGCCGCCTCCCTCGCCGCCCGACGGGGGTTTTCCGCCGCCGGTGCCGCCGCCCGATCCGCTTTTGGTGCCCCACGGGCCCTTGATATCGGCGAACAGGCCACGCACGCGGCCACCCCAGAGAATTTTGGTCATCGCCACCTGTATAGGTACGCGCTTGCGCGAAAAACAGTGGCAAGCGCGCAGAGCGACCCTATGGCCCGTATCGCTTATGCCCCAACCGGCCGACCCGCTCGACAATTTGCCCCACGCCGCGCGCATCCGCTCGCGCAAGCTCGTGAGCGGTGTGGTCACGATTATCGCCGATGCGACCGGTCTCGCGGCGCGGCAGCGCGAGAAAATCGAGATCGAGCTGCGCACCGCGGCGCTGGCTATTCCCGGCGTCACCGAAGCGCGCGTGGCAATGACCGCCGCGCAATCCACGCGCCCCCTGATCGCCATCGGCAGCGGCAAGGGCGGGGTCGGCAAATCGACCGTCTCAGCCAATCTCGCGGTCGCGCTGGCGCGGCTCGGCAAACGCGTCGGGCTGATCGACGCCGATGTCTACGGCCCGTCGCAGCCGACCCTGCTCGGCTGCGCGACCAAACCGGAAGCACATGGCGAACAGCTCATTCCGGTTGCCGCGCATGGCATCACCTTTCTGTCGCTCGGGCAATTGGTCAGTCCCGGCCATGCCCTCGCGTGGCGCGGGCCGATGGCAACCGGCGCCCTGGCCAAATTGGTCGAGGCCGACTGGGGCGATGCCGAGTTGTTGCTGGTCGACCTTCCGCCCGGCACCGGCGACGTCCAGCTGTCGCTCATTCAGCGTTCGCGCCCGGCCGGGGCGATCGTCGTTTCGACCCCGCAGGATCTATCGCTGATCGACGCCCGGCGCGCGGTCGACCTGTTCAACAAGATGAGCGTTCCGGTGCTCGGCCTGATCGAGAATATGGCGACCTACGTTTGCCCGCACTGCGGCGAAGCGTCGCACCCGTTCGGAAGCGGCGGGGGCGAGGCTGAAGCGGCGGCGATGGGCGTGCCGTTCCTCGGCCGGCTGCCGCTGTCACTGGCGATTCGCGAGGCGTCCGACGCCGGGCGCCCGCCCGCCGCGGGGGACGGTCCCGATGCTGATGCGTTTGCCGCATTGGCGCAGAAATTGCTCGATTCGCTGCAAGGAGAGAAAAGTGCCGCTCACGCGTGACGAAGATATCGCCCGGCTGCTGACCAACGCGCGGACGATTGCGCTGGTCGGCGCGTCCGACCGGCCCGACCGGCCGTCCTATGGCGTGATGAAGGCGCTGCAGGATCACGGCTATCGCGTGATCCCAGTCAATCCGCAGATCACCGGCGAGCATGTGCTGGGCGAGTTCGTGTGGCGTGATCTGGCGCAGATCGGGGTGCCGATCGACATCGTCGATATCTTCCGCCGCCCCGCCGGCGCGGGCGAAGCCGTCGATCAGGCGATCGCGGTGGGCGCCAAAGCGGTGTGGTTCCAGCTCGGCATCGTCAACGAAGAAGCCGCGGGGCGCGCCGAGGCGGCAGGGCTCGAAGTTGTCATGGACCGCTGCACCAAGATCGATATCGCGCGGCTCGGCGTGCCGCGGATCGAGACAGCGTAAAACCCTCCCTCTCCCCTTGCGGGAGAGGGGCTAAGAAGACGCCACCGTCATTTCGGGCACCAGCAAGGTCGGCGCATCGATGCCGCGGCGCAGTTCGAGGTCGCTGCCCGGTTCGAGCGTAGCGAACATTTGCTTGAGGTTCGCGGCGATGGTCAGCTCGGCCACGGGCTCGGCGATTTCCCCGCCCCGTACCATGAAGCCGGCGGCGCCGCGGCTGTAATCGCCGGTCACGCCGTTGACACCCTGGCCGATGAGATACGTGACCAGGATCGCTTCTGGAAAGGCAGCGAGCAGTTCGACGCGGCTGCGTGTGCCCGGCGCGATGAACAGATTGCTCGGGCTCGCGCTCGGCCCGCCGCCGGCGCCGCGTGCGGCATGGCCGGTCGGTGCGATGCCCAATTGACGCGCCGACGCGCTGTCGGCGATCCATTGATTGAGCATGCCCGCTGATACCAGTTTGGAACGCGCAACGCGAACGCCTTCGCCGTCGAACGGGCGCGAGCGCAGGCCGCGCATGCGGAACGGATCGTCGATGATCGTCACGCCTTCGCCGAACACTTGGCTGCCGAGCGCGTCCTGGAGAAAGCTCGTCTTGCGTGCGATCCCCGACCCGCTGATCGCGCCGATGAAATGGCTCAACAGCGAGCCTGACACGCGCGGGTCGAACAGGATGGGATACATCCCGCCGCGCGGCCGCGCCGGATGGAGCCGGGCGACCGCGCGCTCGCCCGCGCGGCGGCCAATCGCCGCGGCAGGATCGAGATCGCCCGCGTGGCGCGCGCTGTGCCACCCGTGATCGCTCTGCATGTCGGCGCCCGCCCCGGCGATCACCGCCGCCGAGCAGCCGAACCCGCTGGCGCGATAGGCGCCGGCGAAGCCGTCCGACGTGGCGAGCGCGATCGTGCTCGCCGAGGCGCTCGCGCCGCCGCCTTTGCTGTTGGTTACGCCCGCGACCGCCAGCGCGGCGCTCTCGGCCTCGAGCGCGCGCGCTTTGAGTTCAGCCGGATCGGGATCGCTCGGGTCGAACGCGTCGAGTTCGGGCGGCTCGCCGCGCTCGAGCAAGTCACTTGGCGCAAGCCCGGCAAATTCATCCTCGGGCGCTTCGCGCGCCATCGCCAGGCACCGTTCGGCGAGCGACTGCAGGCTATCCTCGGCGAGGTCGGACGAAGCGACGCTCGCCGAGCGCTGGCCGACGAACAGCCGCAGCCCGACTTCCTCGCTGTCCGAGCGCCCGACATTTTCAAGTTCGCCCATGCGCACCTGGACGTCGGACGAGCGGTTGCCGGCGTAGATCGCGTCGGCAGCGGTCGCGCCCGCGGCGATTCCGCGTCCGACCAGTTGTTCGGCGATTCGGCGGGCTTGGTCGGGTTCGAGCATGGCGAGGCGCGCTAGCCTGCCGAAAGCCCGACGACCAGCATCGCGAGCAACACTAGCAGTCCGGCGCTGCGGTTCGAGCGGAACAGCTTGAGCGCGAGCGCACCGTCGCCGGGGTCCGCGCGCAACGCCTGATTGGCGAGATGAAGCGCGGCGGGACCCAGCGCGGCCAGCGCGATCCAGTCGGGCCGCACCGCCCAGATCGCGCCGCCCCACAATATCACGGCGAGCGCATAGAAAATGGCGATTCCGAGCGGCGCATGGCGGCCAAGCCGGCGCGCCGAAGATTTGATCCCGACCAGCGCATCGTCCTCGACATCCTGAATCGCGTAGAGCGTGTCATAGCCGATCACCCAAGCGACGCTGCCGAGCCACAGCAACAGCGCGGGGAGCGCGAAGCTGCCCGTGACCGCCGGCCAGCCAACCAAAGCGCCCCACGCAAAGACCATCCCCAGCCACGCCTGCGGCCACCAGGTGATGCGTTTCATATACGGATAGGCCGCGACCGGCGCGATACTGGCGAGCGCGATCGCTGCGGCGGCGGCGTTGAGCTGGACGAGGACGATCAGCCCGATGATGCACAGCGCGCCAACCAGCACCCACGCCGCGCGCAACGATACACGCCCGCTGGCGAGCGGGCGCCGCCGCGTGCGCTCGACCGTCCGGTCGAGCTCGCGGTCGACAATGTCATTATAGACGCAGCCTGCCGAGCGCATCGCGAACGCGCCCAGCGCGAGCCACGCGAACAGTCCCCACCGCCCGCCGACCCCGGCCAGCGCCACGCTCCATGCACACGGCCAATACAGCAGCCATGTCCCGATCGGCCGATCGAGCCGCATCAGCGACGCCAACGGCCGCACCCGCGCCGGCAGCGCGCCAATCAGCCCGCGTCGTTCGCTGTCGGGGACGGTGTCGGTGGTGGCGTCCATCGTTCCACCTATCGTCATTCCCCCGAAAGCGGGAATCCCGCGACTCGTGCCTAGCGGGACCCCCGCTTTCGCGGGGGAGACGAATGCGGCTAAGCCACTTACATGACCGCCACCCCCGCCTGGCCGCCTAAGAGTCTGCCGCGTCTGTTCGTGCGCCACCTGCTCGGGGACGGCGCGACTGTCCTGCTCGATGCGGGACAGGCCAATTATCTCGGCAATGTGCTCCGGATGGGCGTGGGCGCGGAGCTGCTGCTGTTCGACGGGGTGTCGGGCGAATGGCTGGCGCGGGTCGGGGAGGCGGCGAAGAGGCGCATGACTCTGAGCGTCGAGCGGCAGACGCGCCCGCTCGAAGCGGTGCCCGACGTCACGCTTGCCTTCGCTCCGGTCAAACGGACGCAAACGGACTGGCTGGTCGAGAAAGCCACCGAGCTTGGCGTCGCGCGGCTGCAATCGGTGATCACTCAGCGGACGGTGGTCGAACGGGTCAAGCTCGAGCGGCTGCAAGCGATCGCGATCGAGGCGGCCGAGCAATGCGGGCGGACTCTGCTGCCCGACATCGCCGAGCCGATGCCGCTTGCGAAGCTGCTCGAACAGCGCGGGCGCACGCTCTATTTCGCCGACGAAACCGGCGGCGAGCCGGCCGCTTTGGCCTTCGCGCCCGGCCCCGCGACCATCCTCACCGGCCCCGAAGGCGGCTTCACCGAAGAGGAGCGTGCCGCCATCCGCGCCGCCCCGGGCACGCGCGCGATCTCGCTTGGCCCGCGCATCCTTCGCGCCGAGACCGCCGCGCTGGCCGCGCTCGCCGCCTATATGGCGCTCGCCGGGGACTGGCGCTAACGCCGCTTTCGCATGACTACTCGCACCGACGACAGCGCCAGCCCGCCCATCGAGAGCCGCGACGATCTGCTGTCGGTCTTTTCCGGCGGCGAGAAAACGCCCGCCGCGTGGCGCATCGGCACCGAGCATGAGAAATTCGTCTATCGCCTGAGCGACCACGGCGCGCCGTCCTATGCTGAACCCGGCGGGATCCGCGACCTGCTCAGCGGCTTGACCGAATTCGGCTGGCGGCCGGTGATCGAGAATGGCAACGTGATTGCGCTCGCTGGCGACGACGGCACCATCAGCCTTGAACCCGCGGGGCAGTTCGAGCTGTCGGGCGCGCCGCTTCAAAATCTCCACGAGACCTGCGCCGAGGCCGCGCGCCATCTCGAACAATGCAAGAGCGTCGGCGAGCGGCTTGGGCTCGGCTTCCTTGGGCTCGGCATGTGGCCCGACAAGGCGCGCAGCGACCTCTCGACGATGCCCAAGGGCCGTTATCAGATCATGCTCGATTACATGCCCAAGGTCGGCAACCTCGGGCTCGACATGATGCTCCGCACCTGCACCATCCAGGTCAATCTCGATTATTCGAGCGAGCCCGACATGGTGAAGAAATTCCGCGTCGGGCTGGCGCTTCAGCCGATCGCCACCGCTTTGTTCGCCAATTCGCCGCTGACCGAAGGCAAGCCCAACGGTTTCAAAAGCTTCCGCAGCCACATTTGGGAAGACACCGACCCCGACCGCACCGGAATGCTGCCGTTCGTGTTCGAGGACGGCTTCGGCTACGAACGCTACTGCGACTACGCGCTCGATGTTCCGATGTATTTCGTGTTCCGCGACGGGCACTACATCGACGTCGCCGGGCGCAGCTTTCGCGACTTTCTCGACGGCAAACTGACCGAGCTTCCGGGCGAAAAGCCGAGCCTGACCGACTGGAACGACCATCTTTCGACCGCTTTCCCCGAAGTGCGGCTCAAAAGCTT
>JBDSTQ010000027.1:0-13287 GCA_039928195.1 Sphingomicrobium sp. | reverse complement strand
CGTTCGTCGGTCATGACGATGCCGCTGTCGCCGAGCGGATAGCCGTATTGGATGTGGCCGCCGCCGTCGTTGCCATAGCTCTGATAGGTGTAACGCTGGTCGTTCTTCGAATAGCCGACGATGGCTTCGACGCGGAGCCCGCTGCTGCTGTCGGTTAAGCTGCACACTACGAACGCATGACGGTCGTACCACACGCAGCGATCGCGGTAGGTGGCTTCCTTGCCGGCGCGGGTCCAGTCGCCGACGATCGGCGCGAGACGCGCCTCAATTTCGGGCGGGTGGACGGGAGTGGCGTGCACGGCCGCCAAAACCATCAGCGCGGCGATCATTGCGGCACCGTGCGCACGGCCCCCGGGGCAACGCCGTTGCGCTGTCCGCCGTGGGCATCGTGAATCGACATCAGCGATTCCTGAAGGTCGTCGCTGCCGCTAGACATCACGCCGAGGACTTCGGCTTCGTTGCACCCTTCGGCCGCGAGATAGGCGTGGCCCATGCTAGAATCGATATAGATCGACTGCCCCGCGGCAAGCACCACGGGATCGTAGAATTCGGTGTTGACGACGATCGAGCCGCGCAGGACGTATATGAATTCCTCGCCCGGATGGTGGACGAGCTCGCCGAATTCCTCGGAAGTCTTGGCGCGGATTTTGGTGATCACCGGAATCATCCGCTTGCGGCGCAATTCGGTGCACAGGAAATAATAATCATAATTGGGCGTTTCGACGTGCAGCGCCTGATCGATGTCGCCGAGGCTGCGGCGCGCGGTTACCGTCGGCGCCGCATCCTGACCGGTCTCGGCGAACAATTCCGAGATCGGAATGCCGAGCCGCTGGCTGACCTGGTAAAGCTTGTCATAGGTCAACGTCAGCCGGTCGTGCTCGACCTTCGACAGCGTCGACAGCGGGATCCCGCTATTCTCGCTCATTTGCTTGAGCGTCCACCCGTGACGACTGCGCAGCTTGCGCAGCAAAACGCCGAGAGTGGGAGCGGGCGAGGCCATGAGCACGTTCCTAATATGTTGACGAATTTTCCGATCAGGATAACAGTAGTCCCAATCGGAGCAACATGGCGAGTCTATGGGTTGCGTCCGGCGGGGGCAATCCCGAACACGGAATAGGGGAAGACGAATGCGAAATTGGCGAGCGATCGGCTGTGGCCTGCTAATGCTGTTGGGTGGCGCCGCAATCGCGCAGGACAGCGCGCAACTGGGCGCTCCGCCATCGCTGGCGAAGCTGGCGCCGCCGCCCGCGAGTTCGGCGCCGCCATCCGCCAACGCGGTCACTGGCGAGCCCGCGCAGCACGCGCTGACCAAGGCCGATGTCGACAGCTGGCTCGACGGCTACATGCCTTACGCATTGCACAGCGGCGACATCCCCGGTGCGGTGGTCGTGGTGGTCAAGGACGGACAATTTCTGACTGCGCGCGGGTTCGGTTACGCCGATCTTGCCAAGCGCACCCCGGTCAATCCCGAAACGACTCTGTTCCGTCCTGACTCGGTGTCCAAACTGGTCACCTGGACCGCGGTCATGCAGCAGGTCGAACAGGGCAAGCTCGACCTCGACAAGGACGTCAACACGTACCTCGATTTCAAGATTCCGCCGTTCGAGGGCCAGCCGGTCACGCTGCGCCAGATCATGACTCACACCGCCGGCTTCGAGGAAACTTCGAAGGAGATCATTTTCTACGACACCAACAAACTGCGGAAGCTCGGCGACTATCTCAAAGCGCATACGCCGGCGCGGATTTATGCCGCGGGGACGACCCCGGCTTACTCCAACTGGGCGACCGCGCTCGCCGCTTATGTGGTCGAGCGCAGTTCGGGCCAAAGTTTCGACGACTATCTCGATCAGCATGTCTTCGCGCCGCTCGGAATGCGCAACTCGAGCTTCCGCCAGCCGCTTCCGGCGGCGATCCGCAATCAAATGTCGCTCGGCTATCAAGTGCCCGGCGCCAAGCCCAAGGGCTATGAACTGATCGGCCCCGCACCCGCGGGATCGCTCGCTTCATCGGGCGCCGACATGGGCCGCTTCATGATCGCCCATCTCGCCAACGGCCGCGGCCTGCTTCAGCCGGCGACCGCGCAGATGATGCACAACAGCCCGCTCGACAAAATCAATCCGCGGACGCTGTTTCCCGGGCTCAACCGGATGGAGCTCGGCTTTTTCGAGACCAATGCCAACGGGCGCGAAGTCATCGGCCACCTCGGCGACACCGCCGCGTTCCATACCTCGCTGCATCTGTTCATGAAGGACAATGTCGGCTTTTACGTGTCGTTCAACAGCCCCGGCAAAGCCGGCGCGGTGGGCGGGCTGCGCGGCGCCGTATTCCAGGATTTCGCCGACCGCTATTTCCCCGCGTCGCCGGCCAAGGTGACGGCGGTCCCGGCCAAGCTCGCCAAGCAGCATGCCGAAATGATGGCCGGGCTGTGGAACAACAGCCGCCGTGAGGACAATGGCTTCGTCTCGGTGCTCAACCTGATCGGCCAGACCCAGGTTTCGGTCGGCCCCAAAGGCGAACTGGTGATCCCCGCGCTGACCGGACTCAATGGCCGCCCGCGCGAGTGGGTCGAGGTCGCGCCGTTCATGTGGCAGGACAAAGACAGCCACGACCGCCTCGCCGCGCAAGTCGTCGACGGCAAGGTCGTGCGCTGGAGCTTCGACCAAATATCGCCGTTCATGGTCTTCGACCGCGTCCCCGCGGGCCTGTCGGGGGCGTGGCTCAAGCCCGCGCTTTACGCGAGCCTCGCGATCCTCCTGCTGACGCTGCTCTACTGGCCCGCGGCGTGGTACGTCCGCCGCCGCTACAAGGCGCAGCCGAGCGTCACCGGACGCTCGCTCCAGGCCTATCGCGCAACCCGCATCATGGCCGGCCTCGATCTGCTCGTGCTGGTCGGCTGGGGCGTCCTCGTCACCTTGCTGTTCAAGGATCTTGAGAATCTCGCCGGAAGCTTCGATTTGTGGCTGTGGGTGCTGCAGATCGGCGGTGCGATCATCTTCGTCGGCGCGGTCGGAATCAGCGCGTGGAACGCATGGCAGACGTTCAAGGACGGCCGTCGCTGGACCCGCAAGGTCTGGAGCGTGCTGATCCTTCTCGCGACCTTGGTCATCCTCTACGTCGCGCTGCGCTTCGGCCTGCTGGCGATGAGCGTCAGCTACTAGATGGGCGACATCGCGCTCGCAGTCGCGAGCGAGACGCTTCGGCTCAACAAACCGTTCCGCATTTCGGGCCATGTGTTCGAGACTTCGGATGTCGTCGTGGTCACGCTGCGCGAAGGCGATCTGCGCGGCCGCGGCGAGGGCTGCGGAGTCTATTATCTCGGCGACGATCTGGCGCACATGCTGAGCGAGATCGAGGCCGCGCGCGACGCGATCGAGGGCGGGCTGACGCGCGAGGAGTTGCGCGCGGCGATGCCGCCCGGTGGCGGGCGCAACGCGGTCGATTGCGCGTTGTGGGAGCTTGAGGCGGCGCGCGCGGGGGAGACGGCGTGGGCGCTCGCCGGAGTCCCCGTGCTGAAGCCGTTGCTGACCACCTTCACGCTCGGTGCCGACACCCCCGAAGTCATGGCCGACGGCGCGCGGGCGTATGCCGACGCCCGGGCAATCAAGGTCAAGCTGACCGGCGACCTGCCGCTCGACCTCGCGCGCGTCGCCGCGGTGCGCAGCGCGCGGCCCGACATCTGGCTCGGGGTCGATGGCAATCAGGGGTTTCAGCGCGGCGACCTCGACGAACTGGTCGACGCGCTGCAGGCGCACGACGTGAAACTGCTCGAGCAACCCCTCGCGCGCGGCAAGGAGGCCGAGCTCGAAGATTTCGAATCGGCAATTCCGATCGCCGGTGACGAAAGCCTCGTCAGCCTCGTTGATCTGCCCAACGCGCCCGGCCGCTTCGACGTCGTCAACATCAAGCTCGATAAATGCGGCGGGCTCACCGAAGGGCTGCTGATGGCCGCCGAAGCGCGCCGGCTCGGGCTTCAGGTGATGGTCGGGACAATGGTCGGCACCAGCCTGTCGACCGCGCCGGGGCTGATCCTCGGCCAGCAATGCGACATCGTCGACCTCGACGGTCCGACCTTCCTCGCCGCCGACCGCGCACCCGGGGTCGATTATATCGATGGCATGGTCAGCGCCGCGCCCGCGGTGTGGGGTTCGGGCAAGGTGCTGACGGCGTGACGGAAGAGCGCGCCGTGACCGAGGAGCGTCCGTGGTTCGGCCAGCCGCGCGGGCTAACCGTGCTGTTCCTGACCAACATGTGGGAGCAATTTTCCTATTACGGAATGCGCGCGCTGCTGGTCTATTACATGACCAAGCAATTGCTCATGGGGCAGCAGCAATCGTCGTACATTTACGGCGCCTACACCGCCTGCGCTTATTTCACCCCGATCATCGGCGGGGTCATCGCCGACCGCTTTCTCGGCAAGCGCTGGGCGGTGATCATCGGCGCCAGCATCATGGCCCTCGGCCATTTCATGATGGCCTCCGAGACCTTGTTCTTCGCCGCGCTGACCGCGATCGCGCTTGGTAACGGACTGTTTCTGCCGAGCCTACCGAGCCAGGTCGGCGACCTTTATCAACGCGACGATCCGCGGCGGCCGTGGGCGTTCAACGTATATTATGTCGGGATCAACATCGGCGGCTTCCTCGCGCCGTTGATCTGCGGGACGTTGGGCGAGGTCTATGGCTGGCATTACGGGTTCGGCGCGGCCGGGATCGGAATGGTCGCGGGGTTGCTGATCTATCTGTGGGGCCAGCGCTATCTGCCGCCCGAGCAGCCGCGCGCGACCCCCGCACAAAAGGCGGTGCGCGAAGGTTTCAGCCGCCAGACCATCCTGCTCCTGCTCGGCATCGCGATTGCCGTCACCGTCTTCCGCGGCGCCTATGAGCAGGTCGGCAATACCGTCGCCTTATGGGCCGACAGCGGGATCGACCGGCAAGCGGGCAGCTTCGCCATTCCGATGACCTGGTTCCAGTCGCTCAACCCGTTGTTCGTGATGGTCATGACCCCGCCGCTGCTTGCCTATTGGCAGCGCCGCGCGCTGACCGATCCGCATCAGGCATTGGTCAAGCGGATGGCGCTCGGCGCGCTGATCGTCGGCGCATCCTATGTCTTGCTCGCCGTGGTCAGCGCGGCGAGCGGCGGACAGCTCGCCAATTGGGCGTGGCTGGTGCTGTTCTTCGTCATCCTCACCTTCGGCGAATTGTTCATTTTGCCGACCGGGCTTGGCTTGTTCGCGCGGCTTGCCCCGCCGCATCTCGGCGCGACCACCGTCGCCGCCTGGTTTCTGGTGATTTTCTCCGGAAGCCTCAGCGCGGGATTCGTCGGAAGTTTGTGGAGCCGCATGCCGCATGCCCAATTCTTCGCGCTGCTGGCGGGACTGGCCGCGCTTGCGGCGGGGATGCTGTTCGCAATCGGCCACCGCGCCGACCGCGCCCCGGACAGGATGGAAAATCCTGATTCAGTTTGACACTTCTCCAATTGAGACAATAGTGTCCTATCAGGGATCGTTGGGGAGAATATGATGACTCGGACCGCACGCCATTTGCGCACTGCTTTGATGACTTCGGCGAGCATCGCGCTGGTCGCCACTGCTGCTCCGGCGGCGGCACAAGACGCCCCGCCGAGCGGCACCACCATCCAGACCAATCAGCCCGCGCCGCAGGACGACCGCAGCGCGACCGACGTCAATCAGGCCGACATCATCATCACCGCGCAAAAGCGCGAGGAAAAGATTCTCGATATTCCACAATCGGTGACGGTCGTCAGCGGCGACACGCTCGAGCGGCAGAGCGCCACGACCTTTTCCGAATATCTCAACGAAATCCCCGGTCTCAGCCTCGAGCAAAGCGAACCCGGCGTCGGGCGTCTCGTCCTGCGCGGAGTCAACACCGGCGGCGTCAGTTCGACCGTCAGCGTGTACATCGACGAAACCCCGTTCGGATCGAGCAGCGGCCAGGTCAACGGCGCGATCCTCGCCGGCGACTTCGACACATTCGACATCGCCCGGATCGAAGTGCTGCGCGGGCCGCAGGGCACGCTCTACGGCGCGAGTTCGCTCGGCGGGGTGCTCAAATTTGTCACCAACACGCCCCAGCTCGGCCAAACCTCGGGCCGCGTCCGCGCCGGGCTCGAAGCGGTCAATCACGGCGGGCTCGGCTATAATATGAACGGCGTCGTCAACGTCCCGCTCGGCGCAAAGGTCGCTTTCCGCGGATCGGGTTTCTACCGCAAAGAAGCCGGCTGGGTCGATGGCACTGGCAGCGACTTCGATTTCCTTGGCTTCCCGGCGGTCGGCGGCAAGGATATTAACGAAGCCAAAGTTTATGGCGGACGCGGATCGCTGTTGTTCAAGCCGAGCGAGCCGCTGACCATTCGCCTGACCGCGATTGCCCAGAAGATCAAATCCGACGCCAGTAGTTTCGTCGATGTTCGCCCGGGCAGCAACAAGCCATTTGACGGCAATTACCGCCAAACGAATTTCTTCCGTGAGCCGAACAAGCTCGATTACAGCTTGTACAATGCGGCGGTCGGCTATGATTTCGGTTTTGCCAATCTATTGTCGGCGACCAGCTTCGGCAAGAACAACCAGACCTTTCGCAGCGATCTCACGCCGCCATTTGGCACTTTCTTAAACTTCTTGTTCGGACCGCTCAATCCTGGCCCACCGTTCCCCGTGCCGCAGTTGACGACGGACCCGATTGGGCTGTTTCAGAACCAGGAAACCAATCTCAAAAAGTTTACGCAGGAAGTGCGCCTCGCCTCGCCTTCTAACGACCGTTTCGAATGGATGGTCGGCGGCTATTACACCAACGAAAAAGGCAAGATTGATCAGTTCATCCCGGGCATCAACCTGACGACCGGACAGGCGTTCACGGATCCCACCCTCGGCGTACTCGGCGTGGCCTTGCTGACTTCGCGCTACAAGGAGCTGGCGGGCTTCGCCAACGCAACGCTCCATGTAACCGACCGCTTCGACATTTCAGGCGGTGCGCGTCTGAGCGAAATTCGCCAGAAGACCGTGCAGTCCTCGGGCGGTGTGCTGGCCGGTGGCGGCTCTCCGCCGGATGAGGGCAAATCCAAGGAAAAGGTGTTCACTTACTCGCTGTCGCCGCGGTTCGAGCTGAATGATACCACAGCCGTCTACGCGCGCGTCGCCACGGGGTACCGTGCGGGCGGACCGAACATCCTTCCTCCGAATGCAGGACCCGATGTTCCAAGTTCTTACGACGCGGACACGATCACCAGCTACGAAGTCGGTCTAAAGACCGATATCGGACGCCGCGTGTCGATCGATGTCTCCGCTTATCATATCGACTGGAAAGACATCCAGTTGTTCACGATCATCGACAATTTCGGGCTCAACGCCAATGGCGGCAAAGCGGTCAGCAACGGCATTGAGGGGACGTTCACCTTCCGTCCGATGCGCGGGATGCGGCTGTCGGCAAATGGCGCATACATCGATGCGCATCTGACCGCCGACACGCCGGTATTCGTTGGCGGATTGAAGAACGACCGCCTGCCCTACACGCCGAAGATCACCGCCGCATTTAATGCCGATTACGAGTGGAAGCTGATGGGCACGACCACCGCCTACGTCGGTGGTGGCCTGCGCACAGTTGGCAACCAGCGCGACAATTTCGTTACTGGCTTCGTCATCATTCCGCAGCGGCGAATCAAGAGCTACACCACGCTCGATCTGCGCGCTGGCCTTCAGTTCGGCCGCTATTCGCTCGATGCCTACGCGCGCAACGTTACCAACAGCCGCGGGGTCAATTCGCTGGGGACGGTGACCGATGCGCTAACCGGCGTGAGCCCGCTGCCGAATGGCGCGATCCGCGCTGCTCTGCTTCAGCCGCGCACGATCGGCATCACTCTGGGCGCCGAATTCTAGGCCGGCGATGTTGCGCCGCGCGACCGTAAGCGGCCTGGAAACGCAGGTAGCGGGGCGGGCGGGGACCTCTCCCTTCGCCTTGCCCGCTCCCTATCTGCTGTTCCTCGGCGACACGGTCGAAGCGGGCTATGCCAAGACCGCGTTCGGTCTGCGCGACTGGGCGCCCGAGCGCTGCGTCGGTGAATATGCTTTGGCCGGTGCCAGCGTCACCACCGGCCTGCCGAAGATGTGTCCGGACGAGGCCGCCGAGCGCGGCGCACGCGCGCTGCTGATCGGCGTTGCTACGCCCGGCGGGCTGATCCCGGAAAATTGGTTGCCCGCGCTTCATGAGGCGCTCGCCGCCGGGCTCGATATCGTCTCGGGGATGCACGATCGCCTCGCCGACATGCCTGCGCTCGCCGAGGATGCGCATCGGCTCGGACGGCGCCTGATCGACGTTCGCGTTCCGCCGGAAGACATTCAAGTCGCGACCGGGCGCAAGCGTTCGGGGCGGCGGTTGCTGACCGTCGGCACCGATTGCGCGCTGGGCAAAAAATACACCGCGTTGGCGCTCACCCGCGGCCTTTCGGCGCGCGGACTCGACGTCGATTTCCGCGCCACCGGGCAGACCGGAATCATGATCGCCGGGGCCGGCATTCCGATCGACGCGGTGGTCGCGGACTTCGTCGCCGGCGCCGCCGAATTGCTCAGTCCTGACGCAGCTCCCGGCCATCTCGACGTGATCGAGGGCCAGGGTTCGCTATTTCATCCGGCTTACGCGCCGGTCACGCTCGGCTTGCTCCACGGCAGCCAGCCCGATCTGTTCGTAGTCTGCCACGATCCCGCGCGGACGCAGATCCTCGGCGTACCCGGCTACGCCCTGCCATCGATCGAGGAGGTCATCGCACTGACGGTCGAACTCGGCCGCCTGACCAACCCGGCGATCCGCTGCTGCGGCGTGAGCCTCAATACTTCGACGCTCGACGATAACGCCGCAGCCGAGATCATCGCCGCGACCGCGCGCCGTCTTGGGCTCCCTGCCGCCGACCCGGTGCGGGGGATCGGGTTCGACGCGCTCCTCGACGCCTGCGCCGCCTGATGTCGGCCCAAGCCGATGCCCCGACCCGCTTTCAGCGCTTCTGGCTCCCCGGCCTCGCGTTCAAGGCGGTGGTCATCGGCGGCGGCTATGCGACCGGGCGCGAACTCGCCGAATTCTTTCTGCCCAGCGGGCCGTGGGGCGGGTTTGCCGCGATCCTCGTCGCGACGCTCATCTTCAGCATGGTGTGCAGCGTCACCTTCCTCTTCGCGCGCCACGTCCAGGCGTGGGACTATGTCACCTTCTTCAAACATCTGCTCGGCCCGGGCTGGATCCTGTTCGAAGGCGCCTATGTGCTGTTCATCGTCCTCATCCTCGCCGTCTATGGCGCCGCAGCGGGGGCGATCGGGGCGTCGCTGCTGGGACTTCCAACGCTCGTCGGGACCGCCGCGCTGGCCGCCGCGATCGTCGCCGTGGTGACTTTCGGCAACGCTTCGGTCGAGCGCATGTTCGCTTACGTTTCCTACCTGCTTTACGCGGTCTATGCGCTGTTCATCGTCCTCGCTTTCACCCACTTCGGCGACCGCATTTCGGCCGGGTTCGCGGCGGGCGGGCCGATGACCGGCTGGCTCGGCGGCGGCACCGTCTATGCCGGCTACAACCTCATCGGCGCGGTGGTCGTGCTGCCGGTCATCCGCCACCTCACCAGCAGCCGCGATGCGGTCGTCGCGGGGATGATCGCCGGCCCGCTGGCGACGCTTCCGGCGCTGCTGTTCTTCATCGCGATGATCGGTTTCTATCCTGAAATCGCGAGCGCCACTTTGCCTTCGGACTTCCTTCTCCAGAAGCTCGACATCCCGCTGTTCCATTTGCTGTTCCAGCTGATGATCTTCTCGGCGCTGCTCGAAAGCGGCGCGAGCTCGGTCCATGCGATCAATGAGCGCATCGCGCGGGCAATGCTCAACCGCCGCGGCATCACCCTCAGCAATCGCGCGCGCCTCGCCATCGCGCTCGCTTTGCTGATCGGCTGCATGTTCGTCGCCGACCGCTTCGGTCTCGTCGCTTTGATCGCCACCGGATATCGCACCTTGGCCTATGTCCTCATCGCCGTTTACGTCATTCCCGTGCTGACATTGGGCGTGTGGCGGCTGACCCGTACCAAGCAGGAGCAATTGGCATGAAATGCGCTCTCACCCTCGCGCTGATCGCAATCGCATCGCCCGCGCTCGCCGCGCTTCCTGCGGGCTTCACCCAACGCGTCGAGCAATTGCGCACCGCTTACGGCGCTCCCGGCGTATCGATCGCGATCGTCGAGAATGGCCAGCCGACGCTCGCGCAAGGCTGGGGCGTGCGCGAAATCGGCAAGCCCGAGCGCGTTGGCGCGGACACCATTTTCGGCACCGGCTCGACGGGCAAGGCCTTCACCGTCGCCGCGCTCGCCACTTTGGTCGATGCGGGCAAGCTCAAGTGGGACGACAAGATCATCGACCATATGCCCGATTTCCGCATGTGGGATTCGTGGGTGACGCGCGAGATGACGGTGCGCGATCTGCTCGTCCACCGCAGCGGATTGGGGCTTGGCGCGGGCGACCTTTTGTTCGTCCCCAACAGCGATCTGTCGCGCAAGGAGACCGTGCGGCGGCTGCGCTTCATCAAGCCCGCGACCAGTTTCCGCAGTGCTTATGCCTATGACAACATTCTCTACATGGTCGCCGGGCAGCTGGTCGAGGACGTCAGCGGCGAGCCGTGGGAGCAATATATGCACACCCATGTGTTCGCGCCGCTGGGCATGAATCATTCGACCGATTCGGATGCGGAATTCCAGGCGACCGCCGATCGCGCGCACCCGCATGGCCGCTTCGACGGGGCGATCGTCGGCCTCGGGCGCCAGCAGCCGTACGGCCCCGAAGCCACGCTCGCGACCAACGCCGCGCCGGCGGGCGGTCTCGCGATCAGCGCCAATGACATGACCCGCTGGCTGCTCACCCAATTGGGCCGCGGCCAGATTCCGGGCAGCAACGCGCGGCTGTTCTCGGCCGAACAGTCGACCCAGATGTGGACCCCGGTGACGCTTCAGCCGATCGACCCGCGCCCGCCGGAATTCGCGGTCACCCAGCCCAATTTCGACGCGTATGCGCTCGGCTGGGATGTGCAGGATTATCGCGGCACCAAGGTCATCTCGCACGGCGGGGCGGTGTTTGGATCGCTCACACAAGTGGTGTTGATCCCGAGTAGGAACATCGGCTTCTCGATCGCGGTCAACAGCGAGGAAGGCGAAATCGTGCGCGGGCTGATGAACGAATTGCTCGACCATTATCTCGGCCTTCCGCCGGGCCAGTGGCCGGAGAAATATCATGCCTATAAGCAGGGACGCCTGGCTGCGGCGGCCAAGGTCGTCAGCGCGCAGCAGGCCAAGCCCGCGCGGGTCGGCCCGTCGCTCGCGCTAGATCGCTACGTCGGCGACTATGCCGACCCGTGGTACGGCACGATCAGCGTTCGCCGCAGCGGCAATGCGCTGGCGATCCAATTCCCCCATTCGACCGGAATGGACAGCGTGCTGACCCATTATCAGTATGACACCTTCCGCACGCAGCCCGCGCTACGCTGGATCGAGCCCGCATTTGTGACATTTTCGATCGATGCCGACGGCAAGGTCGATCGCGTGCGAATGAAAGCGGTGTCGCCACTGGCCGACTTCAGCTTCGATTATCAGGATCTCGATTTCGCGCCGGTGGCAGTCGCCGCGCAAGGAGTAAAATGATGATGAAATGGCTCGCGGCAGTCTCGGCAATCGCGCTCTCCAGCGGGTGCGCGACCATGCCTCCGCCAGTGCCAGTCGCGCCGGTCGCGGTTGTCGATGCACCCGCCTACGACCTGCTCATCCGCGGCGGCACCATCTACGACGGCAGCGGCGGTGCCCCCTATCTCGGCGATGTCGGCATCCGTGGCGATCGGATCGTCTATGCCGGGCCGCCTGAGGAAGCGGCGACCGCTCCGCGCCTGGTCGACGCGCGCGGCCTCGCGGTCGCGCCCGGTTTCATCAACATGCTCAGCTGGTCGAACGAATCCTTGATGGTCGACCCGCGCGGGCAGAGCGAGCTGCGCCAGGGGATCACGCTCGAGGTCATGGGCGAAGGCTGGTCGATGGGCCCGCTGACCGACGAGATGAAGGCGCTTTCGGTCAAGCAGCAGGGCGACGTCAAATATCCGATCCAATGGACCACGCTCGGCGACTATCTCAATTTTCTCGAGCGCAAGGGCGTGTCGCTCAACATCGCCTCGTTCGTCGGCGCGACCACCGTCCGCCAGCATGAGCTTGGCGAGCGCGACGTCGATCCCACCCCCGCCCAGCTCGACCGCATGCGCGCACTCGTCCGCCAGGCGATGGAGGAGGGCGCAATGGGCGTCGGATCATCGCTGATCTACCCGCCCGCGAGCTTCGCCGAAACCGATGAGCTGGTCGCGCTGGTCACCGAAGCGGGCAAATGCGGCGGCATGTACATCAGCCACATGCGCTCCGAAGGTGACCGGCTGGTCGAGAGCGTCGACGAGCTCATCGACATCTCGCGCCGCTCGGGCGCTCCGGCCGAAATCTACCATTTGAAGCAGGCCGGGCGCGCCAATTGGGGCAAACTCGATGAGGTCATCGCGCATGTCGAGGCGGCGCGCGCGGCGGGGCTGCGCATCACCGCCGACATGTACACGTATACCGCTGGCGGGACCGGGGTTGCGGCCTCGATGCCGCCGTGGGTCCAGGACGGCGGCGTCGCAGCGATGCTCAAACGCCTCAAGAATCCGGCGACCGTGGCCCGGATAAAGCGCGAAATGGGCAAACCGGGGAGCAATTGGGAAAATCTCTTTTTCCACGCCGGGCCCGAAGGAATCCTGCTGGTCAGCGTCGCTGAGCCGTCGCTCAAGCCGTTGATCGGCAAGACCATCGGCGAGATCGCCAAGCTGCGCGGAGTGTCGCCCGAGCAAGCGGTGATCGACCTGGTGCGCGCCGATGAGGGCCGGTCAGGCGCGATCTACTTCCTGATGAACGAGGATAATGTTCGCCGCCAGACCGCGATTCCGTGGGTCAGCTTCGGCTCCGACGCCGAGGCTTCGGCGCCCGAAGGCGTGTTCCTCAAATCGAGCACGCACCCCCGCGCCTACGGCAATTTCGCGCGCTTCCTCGGGAAATACGCTCGCGACGAAAAAACCGCGCCGCTGGCCGACGCCATCCGCCGACTGACCGCGCTTCCGGCAAGCAACCTCGGACTCAAGGATCGCGGGCATCTCGCCCCCGGAATGGCCGCCGACGTCGTCCTGTTCGACCCCGCGACCATCGCCGATCACGCGACGTTCGAAAAGCCGATGCAATATGCCACCGGAGTCCGCGACGTGT
>JBDSTQ010000026.1:0-7562 GCA_039928195.1 Sphingomicrobium sp. | reverse complement strand
ATCTCCAAAATCCTCGGCAGCCTGGCCAACGGCAAGGACGAATTGCTGATGGACAATGCGGCGATCGATACCGAGCGCGCCGGCCTGTGGAAGACGATGCATCGGCTCGAGCAGATGATCCATATCTCGAAGAGCCTCGACAAGAGCCTCGAGGACAAGTCCAACGAACTCGACGCGACCGACCCCGCGAAGGCCAAGGCGATCCGCGAGAGCGCGTTGTTCTATACGCGCCAGCGGACCACCGATTTGCTGACCCAGATGGCGGTGACGGTGCAGGGATATCTCGCGCTCGATCTGGTCAAGAAGAACAATGTCGAGCTGGTCAAAGGCGTCGACCGCGCCTCGACCACGACGGTGTCGGCACTGCGCACCGCGGTCACCGTCGCGCAGGCGATGACCAACCAGAGACTCGTGCTCGAACAGATCAGCGCGCTCAACACGACCACCGCGAACATGATCGATTCGACCGGCGAGCTGCTGCGCACGCAGACCGGCGCGATCCACGAGCAGGCGGCGTCGTCGACGATCCCGCTCGAAACGCTCCAGCGCGCGTTCCAGAATATCTATGAAACGATGGACCAGATCGACCAGTTCAAAATGCAGGCACTGGTCAACATGAAACAGACCGTCGAAACGCTCGGCAGCGAAGTCGAAAAGTCGAAGGGCTATATCGCCCGCGCCGAAGGTGTGAATCAGGGCCGCCTCGAAAACACCGCTTCGCCGTTCACGCCGATCGAGGGCAAATGACCGAAGTCACCGACAAGGTCGACAAGGCGATCGCCCGGTTCGAGCGGGTCACCCGCCAGCTCGACGAGCGCAAGGGCGCGCCGCGCGAAGCTGCCAAGCGCGAGCGCCAGCGGCTCAATGCCGGGCTCGGACGGACCGCAATCAAGGTTGCGGTGGCGGTCGCGATGATCTGGCTCGCGGCGACGGTCATCGGCTTGATCCAGCCGATCGGTATATTCGGCTTTGTTGCAGTGATTATCGCGACCGTGGTCGTCGCTACTCTGCTGATCGCCGGGGGCCGCCGCGGCACCCGGTCAGCAGCCGCACCTTCGGCCGATTTGCCCAACGCGCAGATGGTCGAGCGCTTCGACACCTATCTGTTCCGCACGCGCCGCGCTTTGCCCGCTCCGGCGCAAGCCGAGCTCGACCGGATCAGCGCGATTCTGCCGCCACTCACCCAGACGCTCGACCGGGTCGAGACGCTTGACCCCAAGGCGCAGGATGCGCGGCGCCTGATGTCGCTTCATTTGCCCGGGCTGGTCGACCGCTATCTTAACGTCCCCGAGGCCTATCGCCAGGAACGCGACGGCGAAGGCAAGACCGTCGACGAGCGATTGGTCGAAGGCCTCGCCGCTGGCCGCGACGCACTGTCGGGGATTTCCGAGCAGCTCGCGCGCGATGATGTCGCCGCGCTCGAAACCCAGGGCCGCTTTATCAAGTCGCGCTACGGCGAACAGCCGATCGACCGCTAGGCGCTAGTGGATTGCGCTTGCCCGACGCGCCAGTCATGATGGCGATGCGCGATTTGGGCCGGGGCTGATCGGGATGCAGCTTGCCTTGCCAGTGACGGCCGACGACGGCCCCCAAGGCCGGTTCCGGCTGCCGCCGGCAGTTCCGCCGTTCAACAAGCGCGCGCATCGCATCTTCTCGATCCTGTGGATTGCCGCGTTCATGCTTGCGCTCGGCGGTCCCATCGCCGGTCTCTATTTCCGCTTCAAGGCGCCCGACAGCAATTCGCAACTGCTGCTTGGCAGCCGCGCTGGCTTTGCGGTGTCGCCCAATGACGCGACGCTGGTGCGCTTCCCGGTCGGGCCGCAAACCGCGGGCGCGGGCGTTCGGCCGGGCGACCGCATCGTTGCGGTGTTCGGCCTGCCGCTGCCCAAAGTGATGCCGGTCAACGAGGAAGCGATCGCCGAGCACGCCGAGGACCCCGCTTATATTGCGATGGGCAATGTGCTGTTCGGCAGCGAAAGCTCCGAAGTCCCGCTGACCATTCGTTCGCCCGAGGGGAAGCTGCGCGAAGTGACCGTGGTGACCGGCGAGGATCATATCGATGATGCCGCGCGAACGCTGGGCATCACGCCCAAGATGCTCAGTCTGATCGATCTGCTGCCGGTGCTATGCTATCCGTTTCTGCTGTGGGCGGCGTGGATTCTTCATCGCCGCAACGCGCTCGACGTGGTCAGCTCGATCCTCTCGCTCGCGGTGCTGCTGACGATCGCCGCCGAGCAGCCGTCATCGACCTTCCTCGTCGCCATCGGCATTCCGCGCGCGCTCAATGTCGCGATATACGACATTGGCAACGTGCTTTTGCTGGCGGGCATCCTGCTCTTCCCGCACGGTAAATTGTCGTGGCGGCTGGTCGGTCTGCTGGCCGCGCTGCCGCTTCTGATGTTCCTTCAGGGCAACCCTTACAAAACGCTGTTCGTGTTCTTCATGACGCTTGCGGTGCTGATGCTGCTGCGGTGTTTGCGCAAGACCGCGTCGAGCGAGCAGCGCCAGCAGATCCGGTGGGCGCTGCTGGGGTTCAGCGGCTATGCCGTGCTGCGCGGCGCGTCGATTATCGGCGATGCGCTGAAATGGTCGATGGAAAGCTTTGGCCAGCAATTGGTGGTCGAGATTGTCGCCAGCGTTGCGTTCGCGCTTGCCGCACTGTTCCTTCAGTGCGGGCTGCTCATCGCCTTGCTTCGCTTCCGCCTTTACGACGCCGAGACGATGATCAGCCGGTCGGCGAATTTCGCGCTGATCACGATCCTCATCGGTGGCATTTTTGCCGCCGCCAACGAAGCGGTGAAGGTGCTGATCCTTGCCATGTACGGGCCGGCGGCGAGCAATTCGACCGGCATCTTCGCCGCCGCTCTGGCGACCGTCGCGGTGACCCCGCTGTATGACAAGATCCAGAATTGGTCGGAGAAGAAATTCCAGCGCAATCTCTTCCTGCTCCGCGATGATTTGCCCGAATGCGTGCGCGACCTGCGCGAAACCGCGTCGCTCGGAGATTTAGTTCAGGAAGTACTCCTGCGGATCGAGCGCGGCGTCCGCGCGGTGCGCTCGGCGGCGATCGTCAATGGCAAGGTGCTCAACACGCATAATGTCACGGCCGAGGAGGTCGAGCGCTGGCGCGAAACCACCGAAGCCGCAAACATCGCCGAGCAGGATTGCGAATCGGCCGACAAGACTTTCCCCGTGCGGCTGGCGCTGGTGCCAAGCTCCGACGACGAAGCACCAATCGGTTTCATCCTTGTCGGCCCGCGGCCCGATGGCTCGATCATCGGCAAGGATGAACAAAAGACGCTGGCCGGTGTGTCCGAATCGATTGCCCGCGCGATCCGCAACGTCATCCGCCGGGAGGCGCAGGAAGCCAAGATCAACGATTTGATCGCCAGCCAAGCACGCCGGCTGGACGAGATCGAGGCGGCATTCGGGATCGGCGCCACCCCCCGCAAACGCTCGCCGCGCCCCGCCTGATCCTGCTTTGGTGCGGGGGTTAATTGACCCTTTTCACTTACAGGCATATTTTGGGCGAAGGCTTTTTCGGGGGAAAATGATCATGTTACGGAGCGTGATTGCATCGGTTCTGTTGGCACTGGCGTCGGCGACGATGCTCGCGTCGGTCCCCGCCACCGCCCAAGGCACGCCCAATAAATGCGACCAGCCGGTGGCCAAGGCCAAGCGCTCGATGTTCGGCAGCCTCCTCGGCGGTCTCGCCAATAGCGCGCTCGGGCGGCTTGGTGCGCCGTCGAGCATCGCCGGTGTCTCGCTGCCGGTCGGATCGTTGCTGTCCGACGCGATCATCAATCTGCTCGATTGCAAGGAACAGGTCCAGGCGGCCAAGGCGACCGACCAGGCGATCCGCGGCGGGGTCGGCACCGAAGTCGCGTGGTCCAGCGAATCGCGGGCCAACGTCTCGGGCCGCGCCGTCGTCACCGCCGAGGAAAAGCTCGCCGATGGCGGCCAGTGCATGACCGTCACCGACGTGGTGATTGTCGATGGTGAGGAAACCAAGGTGCCCAAGAAGATGTGCCGCGCGCGCGGGGCCAGCGGCTACGCCAAGGTCTGAGGCGGTGACGGCGGCGCTCAAACGGAGCCTTGGGCTGGGCCTGATGCTCGCCACGCTCGCGGCAACCGCGCCGGTCGACCCGCTCAATCCGACCTGCCCCAAGCAGCTCAACTGGTCGACCTATCGCGCCATGCGCTTCACGCTCGACACGTCGAGCGGTCAACGCGTGCTCCGCGCCGAGGGTGAGATCGACGAGGACGTGCCGGCGCGGTTGGCCGAGGCGCTCAAGGCCAATGATCCGATCTCCGAAATCTGGCTGCGTTCGCCGGGCGGCGTCGCCCGCGCCGGCAACGAAGCGGGCAAACTCATTCGCACGAGCGGGTTGCCGACTCGGATTCCGCCGGGGTGGGCGTGCTTTTCGGCGTGCAATTTCATGTTCATGGGCGGACCGATCCGCTTCGTCGACGACGGCGGACTGTTCATCGTCCACATGTTCACCCACCTCGGCGACAAGGAAGCGGTGCGCTCGGAGCTCGCCAAGGGGTCGGATCAGGCGATCGGATTATTGGGCGATGTCGAACAGGACTCGGCTTTACTTGCAACAGAGGATAATGACTTTCTTATCAAGATGGGTGTTTCGCGAAAGTTGCTGACCGACGTGATGTATCAGCAGAGAGCGGTAGCCGGCGGCGACGAGGACAAATCGACTCGCCGTTGCCTGACTTCCATCGAGACCGTGAAATATAATGTCGCGAACGCGAAGTGAGCACAATGAAGGAGCGGAAATGATGCGCGCAAAGCTATGGCTGGCAGGGGCCGCGACGGCGCTTGCACTGAGTTCGACCGCGGCAGTCGCCAGTGTGGTCGTGGTCCGCTCGCTCGGGCCGTCGTCCAAGGCGTACCCGCCGGGCAAGACGTTTTCGGAAAGCGCCAAGATCACGCTTCAGGGCGGCGATGTGCTGACCGTGCTCGGGCCGAGCAGCGCGCAGACCCTGCGCGGCCCGGGCAATTTCGCGGCGAGCCAGGTTGCGCTCGCCTCGGCGGCGGCGCGGCGCGGGCGCTTCGGTGCGTTGCGCGCGGGCGAGATCGCCAAGAACCCGAGCATTTGGGACCTCGATGTTACCCAGAGCGGGACGATGTGCGTGTCCAACCCGGCCAAGCTCCAGCTGTGGCGCCCCGGCACCGAAGGCGCGGCCAAGGTCATGGTCCGCTCGTCCGACGGCAAGTCCAAGGAATTGAGCTGGGCCGCGGGCAAGGAGCTGGCGGCATGGCCGGCGACGTTGCCGGTCAAAAGCGGCGCCGAATATCAGATCGAATGGCCGGACAGCGGCGAGAAGAGCAAGATGACCTTCGTCACGCTCAAAGCGCCACCGTCGGACCTCGTTGGCGCGGCGCAGCTGCTGATCGAAAATGGCTGCCAGAACCAGCTCGACCTGCTCGTGTCGAACGCCGGCAAGACAGGGAAGTAAGCTAGGCGGTCACGCCTTGCGATTGCAGGCGGGCGGCTTCGTCGGGAAGCACGCCCGCCTGTTTCAATATGGTCGCAGTATGCTCACCGAGCGCGGGTGGCGGCAGGTCACTGTCGGCGCGCGCGCCGTCGATCCGCAGCGGGCTTCCGACCAATGGCGTCCCGGCGATCATACGCACCATCCCGCGATGCTGCGCCTGAACGTCGTGTAGCGCCTGGCCGATGCGGTTGATTGGTCCCGCCGGTATCCCCGCCGCCTCCAATTGCTCGAGCCATATGGCAGCCGGTTTCGCGCTGATCGTCGCGGCGACCAGCGGCACGATCGCCGCGCGGTTGGCGACCCGCGCCTCGTTCGACGCGAAGCGCGCCTCGCTAGTCCATTCGGGATGGCCGCAGATTTCCGCCAGCCGCGCGAACTGGCGATCGTTGCCGACCGCGATGATGATCGGCTGATCGGCCGCCTCAAACGGCTGATAGGGCACGATGTTGGGATGGGTATTGCCCTGCCGTCCCGGGTCCTTGCCCGACACCAAAGCATTCGAGGCCTGATTGGCGAGCATCGCCAGCTGCGCGTCGAAAAGCGCCATGTCGATGTGCGCGCCCGCGCCGCTCTTCTCGCGCGCGTAGAGCGCCGACAGGATCGCGATGCAGGTGTAGAGCCCGGTGAACAGGTCGACCACGGCGACCCCAACCCGCATCGGCGCGCCGCCCGGCGTGCCGTCGGGCTGGCCGGTGATGCTCATCAGTCCGCCCATCCCCTGAATGATATAGTCGTAGCCGGCGCGATCGGCATAGGGGCCGTCCTGCCCGAAGCCGGTGATCGACGCGTAAATCAGGCGCGGGTTGGCCTGACGCAACGCCGCCGCGTCGAGCCCGAACTTGGCGAGGCCGCCGACCTTGAAATTCTCGACCAGCACGTCGGCGTCGGCGGCCAGGCGGCGGACGATCGCGGCCCCCTCCTCGCGCGCGAAATCGATCGCCGCCGACTGCTTGCCGCGGTTGCAGCTCAAGAAATAGGCCGACACGCGGTCATCGCCCTCGCCGTGCCACGGCGGACCCCAATGGCGGGTGTCGTCCCCTACTTCCGGCCGCTCGATCTTGATCACCTCGGCGCCGAGGTCGGCGAGCAATTGGGTGCACCACGGTCCGGCGAGCACGCGACTGAGATCGAGCACCTTGATGCCCGCCAGCGGCTTCACCGCGCGCGTTTCCAGAAACGGTTGTCGGCAATCACCGCGCGCGCGGCATTATGCCCCGGCGCGCCGGTCACCCCACCGCCCGGGTGCGCGCCCGAACCGCACAGATAGAGCCCCTTGAGCGGCATGCGATAATCGGCATGGCCGATCAGCGGCCGCGCGCTGAACAATTGGTCGATGCCCATCTTGCCGTGAAAAATATCGCCGCCGATCAGCCCAAAGCGGCGCTCGAGGTCGAGCGGCGAGTGAATTTGCCGTCCGAGCACCGATTTGGCGAAGCCCGGCGCATGCCCATCGACGGTGGCGATGATCGCGTCGGCGGCGGCATCACGCTCCTTGTCCCAGCTCCGCCCCGGCCCGAGGTCGAAGCGGAAATGCTGGCAGAACAGGCTGGCGACGTGCTTGCCCTTGGGCGCGAGCGTCGAGTCGAGCGTTGAAGGGACGAGCATCTCGATGATCGGCTGCTTGGCCCAGCCGTCGGTCTCGGCCTGAAGCCAGGCGCGGTGCATATATTCGAGGCTGGGCGCCATGATAATGCCCGCGGTCAGGTGATTGCCCTTCTTCGGCAGCACTGTGAATTTGGGCAGTTCAGTAAGCGCGACATTCATCCGGAAAGTGGCGCTTTCGCACTTCCAGCCATGCATCCGCGACGACACATCCTGATCGACCGCGCCGCGCGGGATCAGCCGGTCGAACAGCAGTTTGGGATTGACCCCGGCGACAACCGATTTCGCGCGCCAGCCCTTGCCGCCGGCGACCACGCCGCGCGCACGGCCGCCTTCGACGATCACCTCCTCGGCCGGGGTATTGAGCACGATATCGACCCCGGCCTCATGGCACGCGCGCGCCATCGCCTGGGTGATCGCACCCATCCCGCCAATCGCATGGCCCC
>JBDSTQ010000025.1:0-7729 GCA_039928195.1 Sphingomicrobium sp. | reverse complement strand
GTCGAAACCGTCGGCGGGCAGGTCACCAACCTCCAGGTCAGCCTCAACACCTATGTCGGGGTGTTCACGACCATCGGCTGGATCGCGATCGGCATCGGCGTGTTGCTGCTGCTACTCAGCTGGCCGCTCAAATATCTCATGCACGGGGTCAAATGAGCCTGAGGACCGCAGCGGCCGCGCTGACCCTGGCGGCGTGTCTGACCGGTTGCGCGGCGCTGACCCCCAAGCCGGCGCCAGCGCCGCCGGTGCGGATCAACGCCGACCCTTATCCCTCGACCTATCAACGTTATCCCGGGGCGGTGACGGTCATCCGTCACGCGACAATGTTCGACGGCGACGGGCGCAAGATCGACAATGCGACATTGGTCTTCGCCGATGGCGTGATCGGCGCGGTTGGCGGGTCCGATCTTGCCAGCCCGGCGGGCGCGGTCGAGTTCGACGGCACCGGCAAGTTCGTCACGCCGGGGATCATCGATATCCACAGCCACCTGGGCAATTATCCCTCGCCCGGCGTCGAAAGCCTCAGCGACGGCAATGAAGCGACTTCCCCGGCGCGGCCCGAAGTGTGGGCCGAACATAGCGTGTGGCCGCAGGACCCGGGTTTCTCGCGCGCCCTTGTCAATGGCGGGATCACTACGCTGCAAATTCTCCCCGGCTCGGCCAATCTGTTCGGCGGCCGCTCGGTGGTGCTCAAGAATGTCGCGGCGCGCACGACCCAGGGGATGAAGTTCCCCGGCGCACCCTACGGGCTCAAGATGGCGTGCGGCGAGAATCCCAAGCGGGTTTACGGGTCAAAGGGCAATATGCCGCAGACGCGCATGGGCAATATCGCTTTTGCGCGCCAGGTGTGGATCAAGGCCCAGGCATATAAGCGCAAATGGGACCGCTACGACTCCAAGGGCGGCGACATGCCCGAGCGCGACCTGGCGATGGACACGCTGCGCGGAGTTCTTGCGGGGCAGATATTGATTCACAACCATTGCTATCGCGCCGACGAAATGGCGCTGATGATCGATATGGCGCATGAATTCGGCTACAAGATCACTGCGTTCCACCACGCCATCGAAAGCTACAAGATCGCCGATCTGCTCGCGCGCGAGGGTATCTGTTCGGCGATGTGGGCCGACTGGTACGGCTTCAAGATGGAAGGCTATGACGCGGTTAAGGAGAACATCCCGCTGGTCCACAACGCCGGCGCGTGCGCGATCGTCCACTCCGACGACCCCAACGGCATCCAGCGCTTGAACCAGGAAGCCGCCAAAGCGCTCGCGGACGGCCAGCGCGCGGGGATCCCCGAATTGAGCGAGGCGGTGGCGTGGACCTGGCTCAGCCGCAATCCGGCCAAGGCGCTCGGCATTCTTGACAAGACCGGCACGCTGACCCCGGGCAAAATGGCCGATATCGTGCTGTGGAACGGCAACCCGTTCAGCGACTATTCGCGCCCCGAACGCGTGTGGATCGACGGCGCCGAAATGTATGACGCGAACAATCCCAAAAAGCGCCCGGTGAGCGACTTCGAACTCGGCCAGCCGGGTGAAGGGGATACGAAGTGACGGCCCCCACAGGCCGTTACCCCGGCGCAGGCCGGGGTCCAGCAAAGGACTCCATTGGAATGCGCGTTTTCAGAAGCTGGGTTCCCGCTTTCGCGGGAATGACGATGATCGTTTCAGCCCCCGCCGCCGCGCAGACCATCGCCATCACCGGCGGCACCGTTGCGCTCGGCGACGGGTCCGAGCCGATCCCCGACGGCGTCGTCCTCATCCGCGACGGCCGCATCCAGGCCGCCGGCGCGATGCGCTTCAAACTGCCCGCGGACACCGTCGTCATCGACGCCACTGGCAAATGGGTGACGCCCGGGATCATCGCGGGCTTCTCGCGCCTTGGCCTGAGCGAAGTCGATCTGGGCGCCGACGCGTCGGACGACACCAACGCCAACGGTCCGTTCAGCGCGGCGATCGATGTCGTGCCGTCGGTCAACCCGCGCAACTCGACCATTTCGGTCAACCGCGCCGATGGCGTCACGCGGGCGATCGTCGCGCCCTCGGCCGGCCGCAGCATTTTCGCCGGGCAGGGCGCGGTGATCGACACCGGCGCCGACATGGATGCGATCACCGCCGCGCGGCGCTTCCAGGTCGTCGAGCTCGGTGAAACCGGCGCCGACAAGGCCGGCGGCTCGCGCTCGTCGGCTTATGCTTCGTTCCGCAATGCTCTGCGCGAAGCGGGGCAGCTCGGCCGCACTCAGCCCGCATCGGGCGGCGGCGCGCGCGAACCCGACGAGCGCGATCGCCCGGTCGTCCGCGACCCCAATGAATCGCGCACCTACACCGCGCGCCGCAACGACGACGTCCTGTTGACGCGATTCGATGCCGCCGCTTTGGTGCCGGTCCTCAGCGGGCGGCAATATCTGCTCGTCCATGTCGAGCGCGCGAGCGACATCCTTAACGTCCTCGGCCTCAAGCGCGAATTTCCCGGCCTCAAGCTGGTGCTGGTCGGTGCCAGCGAAGGCTGGCTGGTCGCCGATCGCATTGCCCGCGCCGGGGTCCCGGTGATCGCTTCGGCGGTGAATGATTTGCCCGCCTCGTTCGAGCAGCTTGCCGCAACCCAGTCGAATGTCGGGCGGATGCAGACGGCGGGGGTCAAGGTGTCGATCGGGATGATCGACGACAATGACACGCGCAATCTGTTCGCCGAGCGCCAATATGCCGGCAATCTAGTCGCGCTGCAGAAAATCCCCGGGGCGACGGGTGTCAGCTGGGGCGAAGCTCTGGCGATGATCACGTCGCGCCCCGCCGAAGCGATGGGCATGGGCGGCGAGCTCGGTAGTCTCGCCAAGGGCCGCCGCGCCGATGTCGTGATCTGGTCGGGCGATCCGCTCGAGGGCGCGAGCGCGGCCGAGCAGGTGTTCATCGACGGCGTTGCCCAGCCGCTCGCCACGCGCCAGACGCGGCTGCTCGAGCGCTACCGCTATCTGCCCCGCCGCGACCTGCCCGAGGCGTATCGGCATTGACCGCGCAAGCCGGCCTGTTTCTTTCGGCGCTGGCGTTCGTCGGCACCCACTTCCTGCTCTCGCATCCGCTGCGTGCGCCGCTCGTGCGGTCACTAGGCGAAGGAGCGTTTCGCGGGCTCTATTCGCTGATTGCCGCGATCACGCTTGGCCTGATGATTTATTTCTACCGCGTGATCGGGCGCGAGCCGCCGCTGTGGCTGGTGGGCGACGCGTTGTGGCTTGGGGCGAGCGTGCTGATGTGGTTTGGCTCGATCCTGCTCGTCGGCTCGTTTGTGCGCAATCCGGCGCTGCCAGGCGCGCGCATGCCTGCTGGCGCTCCGAGCGGCGTGTTCAGGATCACGCGGCACCCGATGATGTGGGGCTTTGCTTCGTGGGCGCTGGTCCATCTGATCGTCGTCGCCACGCCCAAGGCGTTGGTATTGGACGGCGCGATTCTGTTTCTCGCGCTCGCCGGCGCCGCCGGGCAGGACGCCAAGAAGCGCGCGCTGATGGGCGAGCGCTGGCACGAATGGACCGCGCAGACCGCGTTCGTCCCGTTCACCCGCGGTTTGGCCAATCCCGGGCTGGTCGCGCTGATCGGCGGGACGATCCTGTTCTTCGCCGCGACCTGGGCGCACCCGGTTCCCGCGGGCTTCTGGCGCTGGATCGGCTAAGCGCGCTAAGGCTTCGGCGATGACCCGCAAATATTTCGGTACCGACGGCATTCGCGGCCTCACCAACAGCGCGCCGATGACCGCCGAGATGGCGCTCGCCATCGGCATGGCGGCGGGCGCGCATTTCCTGCGCGGCGATCACCGCCACCGCGTCGTCATCGGCAAGGACACGCGGCTCTCCGGCTACATGATGGAATCGGCGATGGTCGCCGGTTTCACCAGCGTCGGCATGGATGTCGTGCTGGTCGGGCCGATGCCGACCCCGGCGGTGGCTATGCTGACCCGCTCGATGCGCGCCGACCTTGGCGTGATGATCTCCGCCAGCCACAATCCGTTCGCCGACAATGGCATCAAATTGTTCGGCCCCGACGGGTACAAATTGAGCGACAAGGCCGAGATGGCGATCGAGCAACGCCTCGAAACCGCGCCCACGCTCGCCAAGCCCGAACTGATCGGGCGCGCGCGGCGGATCGACGATGCCAGCGGGCGCTATATTCACTTCGCCAAATCGACGTTTCCCGAACATCTCCGCCTCGACGGGCTCAAGGTAGTGATCGATTGCGCCAATGGCGCTGCGTATCATGTCGCCCCCGACACCTTGTGGGAACTTGGCGCCGAAGTGGTCGTGCTCGGGGTCACGCCCAACGGGCTCAACATCAACGATCACGTCGGCTCGACCCATCCGCAATTGCTGCAGGAGACGGTGGTCGCGAGCGGCGCGCACATCGGGCTTGCGCTCGACGGCGACGCCGACCGCTTGATCGTGTGCGACGAGCAAGGGCGGCTGGTCGACGGCGACCAGTTGATGGCGCTGATCGCGCTCGGGCTGCACGCGCGCGGGGAGCTGCGCGGCGGGGCGCTGGTGGCGACGGTAATGAGCAATCTCGGGCTCGAACGGAAGCTCGACAAGGCCGGGCTCAAGATGCACCGCGCCCAGGTTGGCGATCGCTATGTGCTGGAGGACATGCGCGCGCTCGGCTGCAATGTCGGCGGCGAGCAATCGGGGCACATCATTTTGACCGACCATGCGACCACTGGCGACGGGCTCGTCGCCGGGCTGCAAGTGCTCGCGGCGCTGGTCGAGAGCAAGCAGCCGGCGAGCACCTTGCTGCGCCAGTTCGATCCGGTCCCGCAATTGCTCAAGAATGTCCGTTTCAGCGGCGCTGATCCGCTGGAAGCCGACGCGGTCAAGGCGCGCATCGCCGATGCCGAGGCCGAACTTGCCGGCAAGGGCCGCCTGCTGATCCGCAAATCGGGCACCGAGCCGCTCGTCCGCGTCATGGCTGAAGGGGACGATGCCGCGCAGGTCGAACGCCTCGTCGACGATATTTGCGAGGCGGTTCAGGCCGCCGCGTGAACGCTTTGTTCGCATTTGTCGGCCACAAGACATTGTTGTGCACATGGACAATTTCGCGCCCCGGACCGGGACGCCGGCGGACGCTATGACCGCGCTTGCCCGGGTCCTCATCATCGCCGGCTCGGATTCGGGCGGGGGCGCGGGGATTCAGGCGGACATCAAAACCGTTTCGATGCTTGGCGGGCATGCGATGACCGCGGTCACCGCGATCACCGCGCAGAACACGCTCGGAGTCACCGCGGTGCATCCGGTGCCGACCGAAATTGTGCTTGCGCAGATCGACGCGGTGGTCGGCGACATCGGCGTCGATGCGGTCAAAGTGGGGATGATCGGGAGTGCGTTTACCGCCGCGCAGGTCGCCGAACGGCTGACCGCGATGCGCGCCGCACAGCCCGATCTTCCGATCGTGTTCGACCCGGTGATGATCGCCACCAGCGGTGCCGCGCTCGCCGACGATGCGACCATCGCCGCCTTCGCCCAATTGATGGACGTCGCGACCCTGGCCACGCCCAATCTGCCCGAATTGCAGCGCCTGACGAGCGAAGAGGATCCGGTCGCCGCCGCGCTCCATCTGGTCGGCAAGCATGGCTGCGCGGTGCTGATCAAGGGCGGGCATGAGGAAGGCGACGCGCTTGCCGACGCGCTGATCGAGACCGACAATATGACCAGCTGGCAGGGCCAGCGGATCGACACCACCAGCACCCACGGCACCGGCTGCACGCTCGCCAGCGCGATCGCCTTGTTCTTGGCTGAAGGCGCGTCGCTGACCCAGGCGGTGGCGAGCGCGCGCGAGTTCGTGCGCATCGCGCTCCACGAAGCGCCCGGGCTGGGGCAAGGCGCGGGGCCGATCGGGCAGGTCCGCGTGCGCCTCGACGTCGGCGCCGGGCCGCGGCTCAACCAGGTTACCGTCACCGGCACCGACTATGCGCGCTCGGTCGATTTCTACCGCCGTCTCGGGCTCAAGCAGATCGTCGCCAACCCGCCCGATTATGCGCGCTTCGAAACCGCCGGCGGAGCGACGCTGTCGGTCCAGATCGACCCCGACGAAAAGATTATCGCGACCACCGCCATCTATCTCGAATGCGACGATCTCGATGTCCGCGTCGAGGCGCTCGCGCGCAGCGGGCTGGCGTTCGAGCACGGCCCGCGCGACCAGCCGTGGATGTGGCGCGAGGCGCGCCTGCGCGATCCCGACGGCAACATCATCTTCCTCTACCACGCCGGTGAGGCGCGCCGCTTCCCGCCGTGGCGCGTGACCGAATAATCGTCATCCCCGCGCAAGCGGGGACCCAGCGAAAACAAAAGAATCTGGGTTCCCGCTTGCGCGGGAATGACGAATAAGGGTCCCATGCCGCGCCGCCCCTGTTTCAAACTCGAAATCGGCTACCCCCAGCCGCTCGCCGGGGTCGATGAAGCTGGCTGTGCGCCGCTCGCCGGGCCGGTCGTCGCCGCCGCGATCGTCCTTAACCGCGACCATTTCCCGCGCGGCATCGACGATTCGAAGAATCTTCCGCTGGCCAAGCGCGAGGCGCTCTACGCGCGGCTGGTCAAATGCGCGGCGTGGGGGGTGGGCATCGCCTCGGTCGAGGAGATCGACACGATCAACATCTATTGGGCGCGAATGCTGGCAATGAGCCGCGCGGTCGACGCGCTCGGGCTCGAACCCGCGTGGGTGCTGGTCGACGGCAATGCCACTCCGCGCTGGCAGCGGCCATCGAAGGCGATCGTCGCCGGCGACGCCAAATGCCGCTCGATCGCCGCCGCCTCGATCATCGCCAAGGTCACCCGCGACCGCATCATGGCCGACCATGCGCGCGACTGGCCGGGTTATGGCTGGGAGACCAACCGGGGCTACCCAACGCCCGAACATTATCGCGGTCTCGAAGCCCGCGGGCCGACCCCGCTCCACCGCCGCAGCTTCGCCCCGGTGCGCGAAATCGAGGCGCGATTGGCGCAGACCGCACTGGTCTTCGCCGAAATTCCGAGCGGCGAGTCCTTCGCGCCACACCACCACCCGTTGAGTCCTGACCCCGCCGCCTGACTCAACATCTTGTGTCGGTCTCGTTCCGGACTCGTTCCGTTCCAAGCGCGTTAACGAACGCGTTAACCTCTTCGATGTTGACCGCGAGTCTGCCCTGACTCACGCTGGGTCCGACAAGGGGGGCCTGTCCTATATGAACCTGATTGCCCGCATCGCGGACGGCGGAATGCGGCCGCGCTCGGCGCCGAGCCGAACCCAGCACGAGCTTCCGGTCGGCCGCATCCTCACCGGCGATTGCGTCGCCGAAATGGCGCGGCTGCCCGACAAATGCGTCGACATGATTTTCGCCGACCCGCCGTATAATTTGCAGCTCGGCGGCGATCTGTTCCGCCCCGAAGGCGGGCGCGTCGATGCGGTCGACGACGATTGGGACAAGTTCGACAGCCTCGCCGTGTATGACAATTTCACTCGCGACTGGCTCGCCGAGGCGCGCCGCATCCTCAAGGACGACGGTTCGATCTGGGTGATCGGCAGCTATCACAACATCTACCGCGTCGGGTCGCTGATCCAGGACGAGGGCTTCTGGATTTTGAACGACATCGTGTGGCGCAAGACCAATCCGATGCCCAATTTTCGCGGCACGCGCTTCACTAACGCGCACGAAACCTTGCTGTGGTGCGCCAAGGATGAAAAAGCGCGCTACACCTTCAATTATCGCGCGATGAAGGCGC
>JBDSTQ010000024.1:0-4273 GCA_039928195.1 Sphingomicrobium sp. | reverse complement strand
CGGTCCTCGAGCTCGTCGAGCAAGCGACGGACGCGGTCGAGATCCTCCGCCGCGGCGGCGTCGATCAGATTGGCCTGGCCGCGAACGATCAGTACCGGGCGACGGACATGATCCTGGCTCCACGCCGCGAGGCCCGAGGCGACGAGTTCGGCGGCGGCCGAGTCGATCGCTTCCTTGCGTTCGCGGATTTCGAGCCGCAGCCGTCCCTCGGCCTCGGCCAGGGTCATCCCCGACAAACGCGCATTGATGAAATTGCTGACTTCCTCGAGCGCGGCGGGAGTGGTTCCGGAATCGAGCGTGACCACGCGATTTTCGACGCTGCCGTCGTCGCCGACCAGCACCGCCAGCGCGCGGGTCGCGCTCAGCGGCACGAAATTGAGCTGCTTCAAACGCAGCTCATGCTTGGGCGCGAAGACAATCCCGGCGCACGAAGACAGCCCCGACAAAGCGCTGGTCGCGGCGGCGAGCGCATCTTCGATCGGCTGGTCGCGGACAATCTGGCGCTCAATCTCGCGGCGTTCTTTCAAGTCGGGCGCAGCAGCCTGCATGATCCCGTCGACGAACAGGCGCAGCCCGCTTTCGGTGGGGATCCGCCCCGCCGAGGTGTGCGGGTGGGTCAGCAGCCCGCGCTCTTCCAACTCGCTCATCACGCCGCGAATCGAGGCCGGCGACAGGCTGATCGACCCCGCCAGCACCTTTGACCCGACCGGCAGACCGCGCTCGAGATAGGCATCGACCACCAGCCCGAAAATCTCGCGCATCCGGTCGCTAAGTTCGCCGATGGGCTGGGTCATAGCGGTGCATCTAGGATTAGTCGGGCTGCCGGTCTAGGGACGCGCCACACCAGTATCAGGAGAGTTTATGCGCCCCAGCGGCCGCGCCCCCGACCAGATTCGTGAACTCAAGTTCGAGCCCGCCTTCACTCGTCACGCCGAAGGATCGTGCCTCGTCAGCTTCGGCGACACGCGCGTGTTGTGCACCGCCAGCGTCGAGGAGAAGGTACCCCCGTTCCTGCGCGGCAAGGGGCAGGGGTGGGTCACCGCCGAATATGGCATGCTCCCGCGCGCCACCCACACCCGCGGCAACCGCGAGGCGGCCAAGGGCAAGCAGAGCGGCCGCACGCAGGAAATTCAGCGGCTCATCGGGCGCTCGCTGCGCGCGGTGGTTGATCTGCCCAAATTGGGCGAGCGCCAGATTATCGTCGATTGCGACGTTATCCAGGCCGATGGCGGCACGCGCACCGCGTCGATCTCGGGCGGCTGGGTCGCGCTGCGCATCGCGGTCGATAAATTGCTCGCGAAAAAAACGCTGACCGCCGACCCCATTCGCACCCAGGTCGCGGCGGTCAGCTGCGGCGTGTCCAATGGCACGCCGGTGCTCGACCTCGATTATGACGAGGACAGCAAGGCCGGGAGCGACGGCAATTTCGTGCTCACCGCCGACGGCGCAATCGTCGAGGCGCAATTGACCGCCGAGGGCGAGACCTTCGACGAGGAGGCGCTGCTCCGTCTGCTGCGCCTCGCGCGGATCGGCTGCGGCGAGATATTTGCCGCGCAACTCAAGGCGACCGGCCACAAGGACAAAAAGGCGTGAGACCGATCGGCGACAAGTTGGTGATCGCCACGCACAATCCGGGCAAATTGCGCGAAATTCGGGCATTGATCGAGCCGCTCGGGATCGCCTGCGTCGGCGCCGAGGAGTTGGGCCTGCCCGAACCCGAGGAAATTGGCGTCAGCTTCGCCGACAATGCCGATCTCAAGGCGCGCGCCGCCGCCGATTTGAGCGGCCTTCCCGCGCTCGCCGACGACAGCGGGCTATGCGTCGATGCGCTTCACGGGCGACCGGGGATTTTCTCGGCGCGCTGGGCCGAGGACGAAGCCGGCGAGCGCGACTGGCACCGTGCGATGGAACGCGTGTGGCGCGAAACCGAAGCCGCGGGCGACGACGCCGGCCACGACGCCCACTTCACCTGCGCGCTGGCGATCGCCTGGCCCAACGACGGCCAGGCCGAGACCTTCGAAGGCCGCGTCGAGGGCAGTCTGGTGTGGCCACCGCGCGGCGACCAGGGCTTCGGCTACGACCCGATGTTCGTCCCCGCCGGACACGGGCAGACTTTTGGCGAGATGGAGCCGGCGGCAAAGCATGGCATGAGCCATCGGGCGGTCGCCTTCGCGAAGGTGGTCGAGGCGTTGAAGGGTTGAAATGAAACCGTTCGTCCCGAGCGTAGTCGAGGGGCGTTCTTCGGCGGGACAGGCGACCCTCGACTTCCCTCGGGACGAACGGAATTTTGGCGGTTCCGCGCCCCTTGCCCTCTATATCCACTGGCCGTTCTGCGTCAGCAAATGCCCCTATTGCGACTTCAACAGCCACGTCCGCGCGGGGATCGATCAAGACGCCTGGCGCGATGCCCTGCTCGCCGATCTCGCACACGAAGCACGGCTGCTTCCGGGCCGGACACTAACCTCGATCTTTTTCGGCGGCGGCACGCCGTCGCTGATGGACCCGGGCACCGTCGCCGCGCTGATCGCGGCGGCATGCCGGCATTGGCCGCCGTCGCAAAACATTGAGATCACGCTCGAGGCCAATCCCAACTCGGTCGAAGCGGCGCGCTTCGCTGACCTCGCGGCGGCGGGGGTCAACCGGCTGTCGCTTGGCCTGCAAAGCTTCGACGACGGCGCGCTCGCCTTCCTTGGCCGCGCGCACAGCGCCAGCGAAGGACTCGCCGCGCTCGACATCGCCCAGCGCCAATTCGCGCGCGTCAGCTTCGACCTGATCTACGCACTGCCCGGCGACGACGAAGCGCGCTGGGCCGCGACGCTGCAACGCGCGCTGGCACTCGGCACGACGCACTTGTCGCTGTACCAGTTGACGATCGAACCAGGCACGCGCTTCGCCACCGACGTCGCGGCCAATCGTCTGGTGCCACTCGATCCCGACCGCGCGGCCGAGCTTTACGAGATGACGGAAGAGATGACCGCCGCCGCCGGACTCCCCGCATATGAAATCAGCAACCACGCGCGCGCCGGCCACGAGAGCCGTCACAATCTGACCTATTGGCGCTACGGCGACTATGCCGGCGTCGGCCCCGGCGCGCACGGCCGACGGCTGGGCCTGCGCACCGTCCGCCATAAGAAGCCCGAGAATTTTCTCTCCGCCATCGTGCGCAATGGCCACGGCCTGGTCGAAGAAGAGCTGCTGTTGCCAACCGAAGCCGCCGACGAAGCGCTGGTGATGGGTCTGCGTCTGGCGGAGGGAATCGATGCGGGCCAACTGGCGGACCGCTTTGGGTTGGCGACGATGGTCGACTGGACGGCGGTCGAGCGGCTGGTGAATTCAGGTCATATGGTTCGCAGCGGCAATCGGATCGCTGCGACCGCCGAGGGCCGGCTGTTGCTCGACTCGGTGCTTGGCGCGATCGTCGCCGAAATGCCTATTTCGGCGCCGACGCCGGCGCGTTGCGGAATTTGAAATTCTCGACCGGGGTCGCGACATAATCGTCGACCGTCATCGCGGCATCTTCCGCCGCGACTTTCTTGGTCATGCCGTTTTTGAGGCGGAAGGCGATCAGCGCGCCGCGCAAAGATTGCAGCTGCACCGTGCACTCCCCGCGCAAATAGGCCTCGATCGCACCCGGATCGACTTTTTCATTGCTCGCTTTCGCGGTCGCTTCGCGCAGACAGCCGCGAAACGCATCGGTTGGCGCATTGATCGACGCCTGAAGCGCCGCCAAGGTGATTGCCAAAGCACTTAACCAGATCATCGTTCGACTCCCCAGTGTGACGATGACCTACGAGAATGACTCTTTTTCGCTTGAATTGGAAGAGGTTGATCGGTGGCCGAAAATGAGCCTCTGGCGCCCGGGCTGCACATCGTCGCGACGCCTATCGGCAATCTCGGCGATTTGACCGAACGCGCGCGCGCCGTCCTGTGCGCCGCCGATCGCATTCTTGCCGAGGACAGCCGGGTGACCGCCAAGCTGCTCGCACATATCGGCGCGAAGACCCCGATGCAGCGCTACGATGATCATAGCAGCGAGGTCGCGCGCGCGGCGATCGTCGCCCGTTTGGGGAGCGAAGCGATCGCGCTGGTGAGCGATGCAGGAACGCCGCTGATTTCCGACCCCGGATACAAGCTGGTCCGCGCCGCGCGCGCTGCCGGGCATCGCGTCCATACCGTCCCCGGGGCGTCAGCAGCGATTGCCGCGCTGACGCTCGCCGGCCTGCCCACCGACCGCTTCCTGTTTCTCGGTTTTTTGCCCGCCAAGGCCAAGGCG
>JBDSTQ010000023.1:0-5672 GCA_039928195.1 Sphingomicrobium sp. | reverse complement strand
GCGCCCAGGCGGACGTCGCCGATCAGGTCGGCCGAGGGCGCCGCCCACGCGCCTTCGGCCAAGGTCGGTGCTGAACCGTCAATCGCGTACAGTGGCATGGCCTTAGCCTATCGCGCCGGCGGCGGGCCGTCGATGCATGGCCGTGGTGCCCAGGAGAGGACTCGAACCTCCACGCCCTTGCGAGCGCCAGCACCTGAAGCTGGTGCGTCTACCAATTCCGCCACCTGGGCACAGGAGCTAGTCGTGTTGGCAGGCGGCGGCGCTTAGGGGGGCCGCGCCCGCCTTGTCAATCCGCCGGCGCGGGGCCGCGCCCGCCTTGTCAATCCGCCCGCGGAGCCGCTATCGCGCGGCCATGACCGACCCTACCGCCCAGCTTGTCACCGTATTTGGCGGGGGTGGCTTCATCGGCCGCTACGTCTGCGAATATCTCCTCAAAACCGGGGTGCGGGTGCGTGTCGCCTCGCGCAATTCGCGCAGCGCCCATTTCATTCAGCCGCTCGGCCAGGTCGGCCAGATCGGTTTCGTCCGGGCAGACGTCGCCCACACCGCCAGCGTCGAGCGCGCGGTCGATGGCGCCGACGCGGTGGTCAATCTGTGTGGTGTGTTCGGCCGGGCGATGCAGGCGACGCATGTCGCGGGCGCGGCCACTGTCGCGCGCGCCGCAGCCGCGGCGGGTGCCACGGCACTTGTCCACATCTCGGCGATCGGCGCCGATCCCGCGTCGCCATCGAACTATGGCCGAACTAAAGGCGAGGGGGAGGCCGCGGTTCGCGCGGCGTTCCCCGCGGCGACGATCATTCGCCCGTCTTTGGTGTTCGGGCCCGAGGATGCACTGACCAACCGCTTCGCCGGCATGGCGCGGCTGCCGCTGCTGCCAATTCTCGCCGCGAGGCGCAAATTCCAGCCGGTGTTCGTCCGTGACCTCGCGCAGGCGATTGCCCTCGCCGCGCTCGATCCCGCCCGCCATGGCGGCAAAGGTTATGACGTCGGCGGCCCGCAAGTGATGAGCATGGTCGAACTTCACCGCGCGGTTCTCGGCGTCACCGGCCAGGCGCCGCAAGTCGTCGAGCTGCCCGATATCGCGGGCAAAATCCTGTCGTGGTTCGGCTGGCTGCCGGGCGCCCCGT
Organism: Sphingomicrobium sp.; assembly: GCA_039928195.1. Lineage (GTDB taxonomy): Bacteria > Pseudomonadota > Alphaproteobacteria > Sphingomonadales > Sphingomonadaceae > Sphingomicrobium. Next base: position 4,545 of record JBDSTQ010000023.1, on the reverse strand, counting down.
TGAGCAAGGACCAATGGCTGATGCTCCAGCGCGACAATGTCCCCGCGCCCGGCGCACCGGGTCTCGAAGCGTTCGGCATCCGTCCCGCCCCGCTCGCCGCGGTCGCGCCCGAATGGCTCGGGCGCTTCCACCGCGGGGGTAAATTCGGCGGCGGCCGGCGCGTCGACCCTGCCACAGCCGCCTAGCCGATGCCCATTCTGCTCATCGCGCTCATCCTCGGTATCGTCGAAGGCATCACCGAATTCATTCCCGTCTCTTCGACCGGGCATCTGATCCTCGCGACCGAATTGCTCGGTTTCGACGCCGGGCGCTGGGCGGCGTTCAACGTGATCATTCAACTGGGCGCGATCCTCGCCATCGTCGTGCTTTACTGGCGCACCTTCTGGGCGGTCCTCGAAGGAATGCTCAAGGGCAGCGCGATGTCGTGGCGCTTCGTCCGCAATATCGCCATCGCCTTCGCCCCCTCGGCGGTGCTCGGCCTGCTGCTGATCAATTACATTGAGGCTTTGCTCGGCAATGCGCTGGTGGTCGCGGTCGCGCTGATGGTCGGTGGCATCGCGATCCTGATCATCGAGCGCTTCACCAAACCGGGCGAAATCGTCGGCGTCGCCGAAATGCCGGTGGGCAAAGTGTTCGGCATCGGCCTCATCCAGTGCCTGGCGATGATCCCGGGCGTCAGCCGGTCGGGCGCGACCATCCTTGGCGGGCTGAGCCTCGGCATCGAGCGGCGCACCGCGGCCGAGTTCAGTTTCTTCCTGGCCATCCCGACGATGGTCGGGGCGACCACGCTCGAACTGATCAAGCATCGCGACACTTTGCTCGCCGGCGCCAGCGGGGTCGGCGTCGACGCGGTCGCGGTCGGGTTCGTCGTTAGCTTCATTGTCGCCATCGTCGTCGTCAAAGCCTTCGTTCATTACATCTCGCGCCACGGCTTCGCGCCGTTCGCTTGGTATCGCATTGTCGTCGGCGCGGCCGCTCTGGCCTGGCTGCTGATGCGCTGAGCCAAAGGAAAGCCGATGGTCCGATTGATCTGTGCCGTGCTGCTGATTGCCTCGGGTGCCGCCATGTCCGCATCGGCGGCGCCCGCTTCGGCCGCGGCGCAGATCCGGCTCGACCCGGCGGCGATGGCCGCGGCCGAACGATTGCTGACCGCGATGGACTATGACCGAATGATGCGACGAACGGTCGATTCGATGCTCGACGGCATGGCGCCGGTGTTCAAGCAATCGCTCGAGGCCCGCACCGGACAGAAGGTCGACGATGAGCTGATCCGCCGACTGATCGCGATCCAGGGCGAATTCATGCGCGGCGCACTGGTCAATTCACCAAGCATGCGCCGCGCGGTGGCGACGATCTACGCGAGCAAATTCACCGCCGCCGAGCTCAATCACCTCGCCCGCCTCTACGACGATCCGGTGATGCGCAAATGGTCCGAGGTCGGTCCGGCGGCTTCGGCGCAATTGATTCCGCTGGTTCAAGGTGTGCTCGAAGGTCAGCGCGGCGAACTTGAACGACGGATCAAGGCCGCGGTGCTCAATTATTATGCCGAACAGGGCAGAAGCCCGAGCAGTTGACCCGTTCATCGGCGCGCAAGGTCTGCAGCGTCAGGACTTTCGCTCGACTTTGCGGGAGGAACGCGATGCGCATGATGGTGGCCACGCTGGCACTGCTGACCCTCGCGGCGCCCGCAGTCGCGCAGACGCCGGGCGCGCCGCCGTCGCGGCCCGCCGATCCGACCGCACAAATCGCCCGGCAGCTCAACGATCCCGCGACTGCCGACCGGCTGTCGCGCGCAATGCAATCGCTCGCCGATGCGTTCCTTGCCTTGCCCGTTGGTGATCTCGGCGCCGCGACCGAGGGGCGCGCCGCGACCGCCGCTGAAAAGCGCATGACGGTGCGCGACGCGGGCCGCCGCGACGATCCCAATTTCGACCGCAAATTCGCCGATCAGATGGCGCGCACGCGACCACTGGTCGAGCATGGCCTGAAGACGCTCGGGACCGCTCTTCCCGCGGTCGTCCAGGGACTTCGCCAAGCTGGCGAAGCGGTCGAGCGCGCTGCCGCGAATATGCCCGATCCGACCTATCCGCGACGCTGACACAGGCCGCTAGACGCTGGCCCGCTAGGCGCTAAAGCTGCCCGGCATGTGGCAGCTGTTCCAATTCCCCTTGTGCCCGTTCTCACGCAAAGTCCGCCTGGTGCTCGCCGAAAAGGGCATCGGCCATGAACTGGTGCGCGAAAATCCGTGGGAAAGACGTGACGAGTTCGTCGATCTGAATCCCGCCGGGGAGACTCCGGTGATGGTCGATGCCGATCAGGGCATCACGCTCACCGGATCGCAGCCGATCGTCGAATATTTCGACGAAACCGTCGACCGCATGCCGATGATCCACGGCAATGCCGTGCTCCGCGCCGAAATCCGCCGGATGACCGAATGGTTCGACATCAAGCTGTTCCGCGAAGTCGTCGGTCCGCTGATGAACGAACGCATGCGCAAGCGTCTGGTCAGCCGCGAAAGCCCCGACACCAAGGTACTGCGCGATTCGATCCGCATCGGCTCGGAGCATCTCGACTATCTCGATTATCTGCTCGATCATCGCCGCTGGCTCGCCGGGCCGGGGCTGAGCCTCGCCGACTTCACTGCCGCCGCGCATCTCTCGGTGATCGACTATTTGGGTGCGCTCGACTGGCGCGGTCACAAGCAGACCAAGGATTGGTACGCGGTGATGAAGTCGCGGCCGTGCTTCCGACCGCTGCTGGGCGAACGAATGGAAGTGATCGTCCCCCCGGCGCATTACGACAAAGTCGATTTTTAAGCCGACACCGCGCTCACCAGATAGTTCAACCGCAGATCGTCGCTCAGATGCAATCCGCGAGTCGGGCTCCACGCGATCCCTTCGGTGTCGCAGCATTTGAGGCCGGCGTCGGTGAGCAATTGCGTCATCCGCTCGGGCGCGATGAATTGATCGAAGTCATGGGTGCCCGTGGGAATGCGGCCGAAGCCTTCGGCGAGCGTGATTGTCAGCAGCTTCGACCAGGCGGTGGCGTTGGGCGTGGAGAGGATCAGCAGTCCGCCCGGCGCAAGCCTTGCCGCGAGGGAACGGACGAAAGCGCCTGGATCGGCGACATGCTCGATCACCTCCAGCGCCGTCACCAGATCGAACTGGCCCGCGAGCGCTTCGACCGCCGTCGCGCGATAGTCGATCTGCAGGCCAGCGCTCGCGGCATGCGCTTGGGCAGCCGTGATCAGCTCGGGCGCGGCGTCGATCCCCGTAACCTTCGCCCCCAACCGCGCCAGCGGCTCGGCGAGCAGGCCGGCGCCGCAGCCGACGTCGAGCGCGCTTTTGCCTTCGAGCGGGGTGCGGCTGCACTCGTCGCCGTGCCAATGCTGGTCGATGCGGTCGCGGATGTAGCGCAGCCGCACCGGGTTCAATTTGTGCAGCATCGCCGACGCGCCAGCGGGGTCCCACCAATCGTTCGCCATCGCACCGAAGTGCGCCGCTTCTCTGGGCAGAATGCTTGTCTCGCTCATGCCCGCCTTCTAACAGGACGCGCGCGTTCGCCCAAGGAGCCAGAGTGCCCCGTATCGTGATGAAATTCGGCGGAACGTCGATGGCCGGGATTGAGCGCATCCGTAGCGTCGCTGCGCGCGTCCAGCGCGAGGCCGAGGCGGGCAATGAAGTGCTGGTGGTGGTCTCGGCGATGGCCGGCGAAACCGACCGGCTGGTCCAGTATTGCCGCGAGGCGTCAGCGCTCCACGACCCGCAGGAATATGACGTTGTGGTCGCGAGCGGCGAGCAGGTCACCGCCGGGCTCCTCGCGATGACGCTGCAGAACATGGGGGTCCAGGCGCGCAGCTTCATGGGTTGGCAATTGATCAAGGCGTCGGGCGTCCACGGCAATGCGCGGGTCGATGCGGTCGAGGCGCCATTGCTCGATGAAGCACTGCGCAAGGGCGTGGTCGCGGTCATCCCCGGCTTTCAGGGCATTTCGGCCGACGGGCGCGTTGCCACGCTTGGGCGCGGCGGGTCGGACACATCGGCGGTGGCGATCGCCGCCGGGGTCAAGGCTGACCGCTGCGACATCTACACCGACGTCGATGGGGTCTATACCACTGACCCGCGGATCGTGCCCAAGGCGCGCAAACTCAATCAGGTGACGTTCGATGAAATGCTCGAACTCGCCGGGGTCGGGGCTAAGGTGTTGCAAACGCGCTCGGTCGGGCTCGCGCTGCGCGAAAATTTACCGCTGCGCGTGCTGTCGGCGTTCGAGGACCGGCCCGGCACCGATATCGTCGCCGAGCTTTCAGGAGCCAATATGGAACGCAACGCCATCGCCGGGATCGCCGCCGACCGCAACGAAGCGCGAATCACGCTGACCGGGATCGCCGATCGGCCGGGGACGGTGGCGGCGGTGATGGGGCCGTTGGGCGCGGCCGGGATCCAGGTCGACATGATCGTCCACGCTGCAACCCAAGGCCAGCCGTCGAGCGACCTGACCTTCACTTTGCCCCGCGCCAGCCTGGCCGCGGCGCTGAGCGCGATC
>JBDSTQ010000022.1:0-5494 GCA_039928195.1 Sphingomicrobium sp. | reverse complement strand
CCCCACGGCGCGCTCCACCAGCTGACGATGCGCGGCACGCCGCCGAGATGATCGACCAGCACCAATTCGGTCGAGCCGCCGCCGATGTCGAAGATCAGCGCCGGCCCGTCGCCCGGCTCGAGCAGTTTATGGCAACCGAGCACAGCGAGCCGCGCCTCCTCCTGCGGGGGAATGATGTCGAGCGCGATGCCGGTTTCGGCGTGGACGCGTTCGACGAACTCGGCACCGTTGGCGGCGCGGCGGCACGCTTCGGTGGCGACCGAGCGCGCGATCGAGACGTTGCGGCGGCGCAATTTGTCCCCGCACACCGCGAGCGCGGCCACGGCTCGGTCCATCGCCTCCTTCGACAGGCTGTTGCTGTGCGACAGCCCTTCGCCGAGGCGGACGATGCGTGAGAAAGCATCGATCACGGTGAACCCGCCCTCGCCCGCGCGAGCGATCAGCAACCGGCAATTGTTAGTGCCAAGGTCGATCGCGCCATAGGTATGGCGCTGGAGATCGCGCCGGCCGGAGGTTCCGGGGCTCGGGGACCGGCTGTGCTGCGGCGGTTCATGCAGCAGGACCGGCGAACTGGCGGCAGATTGCGCCATCATACGCCCATTTCTATCCTTCACCGCACGTTAGCATGCGGCTGACTTGAGCGCGTTTAACCACATTTATCAGTCTGTCGGCAAGTCGCGCGGCCAATCGCCCGCGGCGTTGACAGCCCCCAGCGCGCTTCCTATCCCGCCGCCGGACCCGCTGCCCCGTCGTCTAATGGTAAGACTACGGACTCTGACTCCGTCAATTGAGGTTCGAATCCTCACGGGGCATCCATTCCGCCAAGCGCTACAGTTCCCAGCGGTCGAGGTCGTCGTCGAGCGCGCGCTCGCGCCACATGCCTTTGAGGTCGGCAAGGGTTCCGCCGTTGGCGACGAGCGCGGCGAGTGCGGCGGTATCCATCGCGCGGTAGGCATCGTGCGGCACCGCGCCGATCACCAGATCGAAGCTGCGCCCGCCCGGTTCGGCCAGTTTGAGGCCGAATTCGCGCTGCACCTCTTCGGGCGCTGCCAGCGGGTCGGCGACCTCGACCCGATGACCGAGCCAGCGCAGGCGCTCGACCAGGTCAATCGCGCGGCTGTTGCGCAGATCGGGGACATTTTCCTTGAAGGTCAGGCCAAGCACCAGCGCACTGCCCGCGCGCCCGCGGCGCTCGTGGAGCGTGTCGGCGATCCACGCCCCCATGCGGTCGTTGATCTTGCGCCCCGAGAGGATGACCTGCGGATCGTGGCCAAGACTCTGCGCGAGATGGCTCAGATAATATGGATCGACTCCGATACAGTGGCCGCCGACGAGGCCAGGCTCGAAGGCCAAGAAATTCCACTTGGTGCGGGCGGCGGCGAGCACGTCCCACACCGACACGCCGATCTTCGAGAAAATCTGCGCGATTTCATTCATGAAGGCGATGTTGATGTCGCGCTGGGCATTCTCGATCGCCTTGGCGGCTTCTGCGGCCTTGATCGACGCCGCGCGAAACACTCCGCCCGAGGTGATCGCGCCGTAGATCGCCTCGAGGATATCGAGCACTTCGGAATCCTCGCCGGCGATGACTTTGGTGATCCGCTCGACGCTATGCTCGCGGTCGCCCGGATTGATCCGCTCGGGGCTGTAGCCCAAGCGGAAATCGCGCCCGCGGCAAAGCTTTGCGGTGCGTTCGATCTCGGGTCCGCACAAATCTTCGGTGACCCCGGGATAGACCGTGCTTTCATAGACGATCGTCGGGCGCCGCGACGGATCGATTAGCCCCGCGATCATCCGGGTCGCGGCAAGCACCGCGCCAAGATCGGGCTGATTGCGCGAATCGACCGGGGTCGGAACGGTGACGATGTAGACGTCGGCGCCGGCACATTCCGCGGGATCGTCGGCGAAGGCCAAACTGGTCGCGGTAAGCGCCTCGGGTTTGACCTCGCGCGTGCGATCATTGCCCGCGCGGAGTTCGGCGAGGCGGCCCGAAGCGATGTCAAAGCCAATCACTTCAAATTTGCGCGCCAAAGCGACTGCCAGCGGCAGTCCGACATAGCCCAGGCCGACGACGACGATGCGGGGATGGTTCACTCGGCCTAGTCCTTCGATACCTTTTCGGTCTGGACAGCGGCCACCGGCAATAATCAAGAGTTTAGCGATGGATGTGCCAATCTTCGACGTCGCCGCGACGGCCACCGGCGCGGGGCTGACAATCGCGGTCAGCGCTGGTGGCCGCTCGCGGACATACGCCGTGCCGCGCGCGTCCCAGCAGGACCTCGTCGCTTTCTTCGCCGCACTCGCGGATGATTTCGGGACTCGTCTTCCGCATGGGAGTGCGGCGAGCAAATATCCCGCGCCCGATCCCCGCTGGCGACCGCTGCTGACCGAAGACGCGCATCCGCACATCCTCGCCGGCTATGGCGACCCGGCGGTGCTCAAGACCGACGACGGCTATTGGCTGGTGGCGACGTCGAACGATGCGCCCGACGCCTTCCCGCTGTTCCACTCGCACGACCTTGGTCAATGGCAGGCCCGCGGCTTCGTGTTTCCCGCGGGTGAGGCACCGCGCTGGGCCGCGACCGGCCGCGACGTGGCCGATTTCTGGGCACCAGAAATGGTCCGCGTCGGCGACGAATATTGGCTGTGCTTCACCGCGCGCCAGGCCAGTGGGGCGCTGGCGATCGGGCTGGCGCGCAGTGAGCGCCCGGAAGGGCCGTGGAGCGACAATGGCGAACCGCTAATCGTGGGCGAGACGCTCGATTTTGCCGGACTGGGGCTCGTCCAAGCGTACTCGCCGCCGCGCAGCGGAGTGATCGATTCGCATATTTTCGTCGATGCGGACGGCGCCGCGCACTTGCTGTGGAAGGAGGATCGCAACGGCATCTGGCCGCGGCCGCTGGCGACGCTGCTCAAGCGCGATCCGGCGCTGATCAGCGCGCTGTTCGAAAGCGCGGCCGACCGCCGCACCGCAGCGTTCGCCGCCGCACTGGTCGGCTGGGCCAACACGCAGCCGCCGATGGTGCGGTTTTTCCTGATGCAACCGTTGATCGAGGCGGTGCTGGCAGATTTCGCTCGGATTCGCGCGGCTCTGGGGCGCATCGCGCCGGCGATTGCGAAGGCGCTGACGACGGCGGTCCGCATCCAACGCCTCGCTGTCGACGGCCGCGCCTTGGTCGGCGAGAGCCGCATTTTGCTCACCAACGACCGCGAATGGGAAGGTCATTTAATCGAGGGGCCGTTCGTCACCCGCAATGACGGCCGATACTATCTGTTTTACGCGGGCAACGACTTTTCCACCGCATCCTACGGGATCGGCGTGGCCGCCGCCGACGCGCTGCTCGGGCCGTACATCAAGCAGGACGAACCGTTGCTGCGGTCGACGCGCGCGTGGCTCGCGCCCGGCCATGCGTCGGTTGCGCCCGGACTGGACGGCGGGCCGCAGCTGTTTTTCCACGCGTTCAGGCCGGGCACCGGCGGCTATAATGCGTTCCGGGCGCTGCTTACGGTCGGTCTGCGCTTCGCCGATGGCCAGGTCAGCTTGGTTGCCCCAGACTCGCCGCCGCTTCGCCGTCGACCGGAATGACGTCGTGGAACTTGCGATAGTCGATCGTCCGTGTTCCGTCGGTGGTGCCGATGATGTCGACGAAGCGCGCGTCCCACACGACGTCCTCATCGTCACAGGCCCAACGTGCATGGATCGCCTGTCCGGTCCGCTCGTCTGTGCCTGACAGGACGACGATGATCTCCGCCTCGCCGACTGCGCCGCGGTGCGCGAGCCACGCGAACAATGGGCTGTCGGCGTCGATCGGGTGCATCAGCGTCCAGCTTAGCGCGAACACCGGATTACGGCTGCGGACCAGCGTCAAATCGCTGAACCGGCGCATCGACGTCCCGCCGACATCGACATCGGCGAGCACCGACACATTGGCGCTCGCCTCATAAATCAGATTGTGGCGCTGGTTGGCGGTGCGGAACATCAAGGTCGGCACGCCGTCGAACGGCGCGATCACCGCGACTTTGGAGAACAGAATGCGCGCGGTCGGGCGCGAAAAGCGCGCGAAGGCGACCCCGGTGACGAGCGCGACGAACAGGATGCCGAGCGCGATTTCAATCACCGCGACGACGTTCGCATAGACCGACAGCGGGTACATGTTGCCATAGCCGACGGTAGCCATCGTATCGACGCTGAACACGAACGCGCGCCAGAAGCCCTGGCCGTCGATCTGCTGCGCGGAATAACCGACCCCGCGCGGATCGAGCCAGAACAGCAAGGCGAAAATCAGGTTGAAAATCAGGAAAGTCGCGAAGAACATCACCAGCAGCCGGGTCCAGCTGGCGCGCAATAAATCGTGATAAATGTCGCTCAGCCGGCTGCGCGCGAGGCCGATCGGCCGGACGCTGATTTCACCTTGAGTCTTGAACACCTGCGACAAGGTGCGCAGCGGCGTCGGGGGTGGGACGGGAGCGGTCACGCCCCGACCTTAGCGGCCCGCGCGGCGCCGCCCAAGCCAGACTATTGCTGCTGGCCCGAAATCCAATGTTCGAGCCGCGTGCGCAGCGAGGGTTTGGACGGGATGAAGCCGATCTCGGGCAGGTCGGGTTCCTCCTGCGCTTCGTACAGCGTGAGATTGTCGGGAATGCGCGGACGCAGCGTTTCGCGGCCGCGCAGCAGATCCTCGGCCATGCCAAGCGAGCGGTGAACATCGTCGGCGGTAAACGGCTTCATCAGACAGCCGAGCGCGAGGTCGGGCATCGGGAAGCGCGGCGCCTTGCCGCTGACGAACAGGCACGGAATGCCGAAATCGTTGAGGCGCACAGCGACCGAGAATCCGGTGCTGCCGCGGGCCAAGTGAAGGTCGAGGAGGACGAGGTCGGGATCATGCTCCTCGGCCGCGGCGATGGCGCCTTCGGCGTCGTTGGCCATCGCCACGACGCGATAGCGCGGATTGTCCTCGACAAGATATTTGAGCGTTGTTGCCAGCTGCGTGTCGTCTTCGACGATCAGGATCCTGAGCACTCGCGCGCCTCCGCTAAGCTACGAAATTCCCCCTGAAATTTCGCGCTCCCGAGACTCGCTCAATAAGGATCGCGTGCGAATCCCACGCTTACCGGATTAACGCCGAAGCGAGTCCCCGCTGCGGTGAACGCCCAATTCAGGCGCGATAGAAGATGTGCTGGCCGATTTTGGAGACCATGTTGAGGCGGCGGCCCCACGACGGCGCGACATAATCGGCGTGATACCACAGCACATCGCTGCTGATCGTCGGCACCGCATTGGCGAGCGCAAGCCGGGCGATCGCGGTTGCCCGCTTCCACGCCGCGCAGTCGACATTGACCGGCGGGAACCGGCCCGAGCGGACGAACGAGAATTGCGCCGGCTGCTTGACCGTCGCGCAATAGCTCGGCGGATAGCGGCCCGAGGCGGCGCGGTTCATGACCACCTTGGCAACCGCGAGTTGGCCATCGACCGACTCGCCGCGAGCCTCGAAAT
>JBDSTQ010000021.1:0-6189 GCA_039928195.1 Sphingomicrobium sp. | reverse complement strand
CCACGCGCGCCTTCGATGGCGCCATCGAAAGCAAAACCAATGGCTGAACTGCATTTCGAACTGGTCACGCCCGACCGCCTGGTGATGGAAGCCGACGTCCACATGGTGGTCGTCCCCGGCACCGAGGGCGAAAGCGGAATCATGGTTGGCCACGCGCCATACATGACGACGCTGCGCAACGGCGACATTGCAGTCTATCGCACCGCCACCGGCGCGCCTGAGCTTATTCCGGTGACCGGCGGCTTCGCCGAAGTCAGCGACAAGGGCCTGACCGTACTCGCGGAGAGCGCCGGGGCATAAGCCGCATCCCCGCACTCAGCTTTTCTTAAAGTTTCGCTTCTATTCACCACCTCGATTGATCCTGAGATCAGCGACGGGGCAGGCATGAGCGCATTTGGCAAACGTGGGGGAATGAGCGGCGGGAGCCGCCCCAATTTCGGCGTCGCCAAGCCGATGAAGGGCACGCCCGGCGCGCCTGCGTCCGCAGACCAGGACGGCGGTGATCAATTTCCCCCGATCGACGAGCTGACACCGTCGCTCGACGGCTCGGTGAGCGATCCGGGCGGGTCGATGGGCGCGATGGACCGACTCACCCAGCGCCAGAACGCGAGCGGCAACGCCGCCTCGAGCAAGGCCGAAGGATTTGAAGCCTCGGTCCACCGGATCAAGGAGCAGGTGCTGCCGCGCTTGCTCGAACGGGTCGATCCCGAAGCCGCAGCGACGCTGTCGAAGGACGAGCTCGCCGAGGAATTCCGGCCGATCATTTCGGAAGTCCTCGCGGAGCTCAAGATCAACCTCAACCGGCGCGAGCAGTTCGCGCTCGAAAAGGTGTTGGTCGACGAGTTGCTCGGCCTCGGGCCCCTCGAGGAATTGCTCGCCGATCCGGCGATCAGCGACATCATGGTCAACGGCCCCGACCAATGCTTCGTCGAGCGCAAGGGCAAGCTCGAGCTCGCCACTATCCAGTTCCGCGACGAGGAGCATCTGTTCCAGATCGCCCAGCGGATCGTTAACAAGGTCGGCCGCCGCGTCGATCAGACCAGCCCGCTCGCCGATGCGCGTCTTCAGGACGGCAGCCGCGTCAACGTCATCATTCCGCCGCTGAGCTTGCGCGGCACCGCGATCTCGATCCGCAAATTCTCCGAGAAACCGATCACGCTCGACATGATGAAGGGCTTCGGCTCGATGTCGGAGAAAATGGCGACCCTGCTCAAGATCGCCGGCGCGAGCCGCATGAACATCGTCATTTCGGGCGGCACCGGCTCGGGTAAAACGACCATGCTCAACGCTTTGTCGAAAATGATCGACCCGGGCGAGCGCGTCATCACGATCGAGGATGCGGCCGAGCTCCGTCTTCAGCAGCCGCACTGGCTGCCACTCGAAACGCGGCCCGCCAACCTTGAGGGTCAGGGCGCGATTTCGATTCGCGACCTCGTCATCAACGCCCTGCGTATGCGTCCCGATCGCATCATTCTGGGCGAAATTCGTGGCCAGGAGTGTTTCGACCTGCTCGCGGCGATGAACACCGGGCACGACGGATCGATGGCCACGCTCCACTCCAACTCTCCGCGCGAATGCCTCGCGCGCATGGAGAATATGGTGATGATGAGCGACATCAAGATCCCCAAGGAAGCGATCTCGCGCCAGATCGCCGACTCGGTCGACTTGATCGTCCAGGTCAAGCGTCTGCGCGACGGTTCGCGCCGCACGACCAACATCACCGAAGTGATCGGGATGGAAGGCGACGTCATCGTCACCCAGGAATTGTTCAAGTTCGAGTATCTCGACGAAAGCGCCGACGGCAAGATCCTCGGCGAATATCGCTCGATGGGCCTGCGCCCCTACACGCTCGAAAAAGCCAAGATGTTCGGGTTCGACCAACCCTATCTCGAGGCTTGCCTCTAATCTTCGCGCGGATCGGCCGGATCGTCCGTCGAAGCGTCACCTGCCAAAATCTGTTATGACGGCGGAATGTGGCTCGCCCTTCTCCTCGCCGCCGCGCAACCGACGGTCGCTTCATCCACGCCGACCAAGCCGCAGCGCATCTGCCGCGAAATGGAAACGCGTACTGGCTCCCACATCCGCTCCGGACGGCGTTGCATGACCGAGGAACAGTGGCGCGCGGAGGACGAACGGCGCGACCGTGTGCCGGTGACGCTGCGGGTGACCGACGGCCAGGACGACGCCGGACAAAAACGCCCGCAATAGAGCGTTGCCGCTGCTACGCTGATCCTTGCGTCCCGGGCGAGTCCCCGCCAATCGACTTGCTCACCATCACTGGAGCGCATGCATGATCCGCCGCCTCGCCTTATTTCTGCTCGCTGTCTCCCTGCCCGCTTGCGCCACCGCGCCAACGGCGACGGTCAGCACTCAATCGCAGTCCGCTTTGCTCGCTGCGGTCGCCGCTCCCACACGGACCGCGGCGAACCGCGCCCGCGACCGCTACCGCCACCCCGCCGAGACGCTTGCTTTCTTCGACGTCCGCCCAAGCGACACCGTGGTCGAAATCTGGCCCGGGGGCGGCTGGTACAGCGAAATCCTCGCGCCCTATCTGGCGGCGGGCGGCGGAACCTATTTCGCGGTCGCTTCGGAGCGCGGACTGGCTGGTTTCAACACGCTCGTTGCGGCCAATTCGGCGCTTTACGGCAGCGCCCGCCGCGCGGCTTTCCCGGTTCGCGCCGCGGGTGACATCGGCGTCCCGGACGGCACCGCCGACGTCGTCCTGACCTTCCGCAATGTCCACAATTGGATGATGGACGACGCGCCCTATGCCGACCTCGCCTTCCGTCAAATGTTCGCGATGCTCAAGCCCGGGGGGACGCTCGGTGTGGTCGATCACCGCCTGCCCGAAAGCGCCGATTCAGCGCGCGAGCGCAAAAGCGGCTATCTCAAGGTGTCGACCGTCCAGCGGCTTGCCGAAACCGCTGGTTTCCGCCTCGTCGCGGCGAGCGAGATCAACGCCAATCCGCGCGACACGACCGACCACCCCGAAGGCGTGTGGACACTTCCGCCGACGCTGGAGCTCAAGGACCAGGACCGCGCCAAATATCTCGCGATCGGCGAAAGCGACCGGATGACGCTGAAATTCGTCAAGCCGCGCTAGGCACTGCTCTCGCTCAGCCGCCGTGCACGGCAAAGCGCCGCCGCCCGCCGCCCTTGGCGACGAGCATGGTGTAGAAACGCTCGCCGCGCCCGCCCGCATCCATGCCGGGAGAGCCGTTCGGCATGCCCGGGACCGCTATCCCCAACGCCTTGGGCTTTTCGCGAAGCAGCCTGGCGATGTCCGCAGCGGGCACATGGCCCTCGATAAAATAGCCCCCGGCAATGGCCACGTGGCACGAGCGCAGATCGTCGGGGACGCCAAGCCTGCGCGCGATCGGCGACACATCGTCGACATTGGCGACCTGCACCGCGAAGCCAGCACCGCGCAAATGCTCGACCCACGCGGTGCAACAGCCGCAGCTCGGCGACTTGGCGACCTTGATCAGCGTTTTTGTCGCGGCCTTCGCGGACGCCCCGGCGGAAACCGCAAAGGCAGCGATCCCGACCAGGCATTGGCGGCGGTCAAACATCGTCAACTCCCGCGCTCACGCTGAAGACCGACCGGTGGGCGTAAGCGGACGTTGAAGATCGAATATTTGGACGCGTCAAAGTCCGCGTCGAGTTGCGCGAAATGGCGCTGGTGAAACTCCTCTCGCAGGAGGATGGCATCGCACTGCCATAGCGCATTGTCGTAATAGCAAGGCTCCGCGAGATCGAACAAGACAAAGCCCTGGTCGACGATTGCGGAGATCCGCTGGGGCAGCTCGGCGATTTGTGCCTCGATCATCACCGCAGCGCACTTCTTGAGCGTCTTGGTCGCTCCGGCCACCGCCGCCAGCTCGTGCCCATCGATGTCAATCTTAAGGAAATACGGTTCCGGCAGGTCGCGGCCCTCGAGGAAGTCGTCGAGCGTCGTCATCGGGACCGTGCGGTGGGTCGCGCCCGCGGCCGCATTCGAGACGATATGGCTATGCGAAAACTCCTGGCCGGGAACGTCGACCACGCTTTCCAGCGCCAGCATCGTCTCACCGGTCGAAGCCGAGACTGCGACATTGGCGATCTCGTGGCGGATACCCTGATAGTTGCGCTCGATCCCGGGGATGAACTCGGCGACGGGCTCGAAGAGCACATGCAAAGCTTCGGGGAAATGAGCCTTCAGTTCGGGCGTTTCGGTGAGCACGCCGACGTCGAGCACCGTTCCGATCCGGATCCCGCGATTGACCAGCACCCGCAGGGCCTGGTCCTTGAGCGGTCCGCGCATGTCATCCACCTTTTTCCAAGGGCGCCGTCCATTCGGCACCCTGCCACTGCGATTAGGAGGGGAAGTCGAGCGGAGCAATCGCCCGCGGTGCGGCATGAAAGGATGGAAAATTGTGCATAAGGAGCAGGGGGTGAATGACATTTGCATTCTCTGCCGCTAGTTGGCCGCTGTGATCGCCGAACTGCCCCCGCAAACCGAGTTGGATCCCGAGTTCGCGGGAGCGCTGAAGTTCCTGCGACAGCCGGAGCTCGGGAGGGCGTGGGGCGGGCCGATGAACGGCCAGCGCTGGCGGTGCCTGATGTTCGCCGAACTGGTCCACAAGACCGCGGCCAAGGCGATCATCGAGACTGGAACCTATCTCGGCACGACCACGGAGTGGCTGACGGCCTTTCAACTGCCGGTCTTTACCTGCGAGGCGCTTCCAGAGAACTACGGCTTTGCCAAAACCAGACTACAGGCGGTTCCGAACGTCAGGGTGCTGCAGGCAGACAGTCGTGCGTTCCTCGCGCAACTCCTCGCCGGCCCGTTTGGGACCGGACCGAATCTCTTTTACCTGGACGCACATTGGGACGACGACCTCCCCCTCGCCGAAGAGCTGGAGATCATCTTCGGCCAGGCGCCGGGCTCCGTCGTCGTGATTGATGATTTCGAGGTGCCGGGCGATCCGGGCTACGGTTTCGACGACTACGGCGACGGCAAGGCGCTCAATGCGGCATATATTTCCGGGATAGCCGAGCGGTTCAAGCTCCAGATTTACTATCCGACAACGCCTTCGGCCAGTGAAACGGGTGCACTTCGCGGCTGCGTCGTCCTCGCTGACCGCAGACTAAGCGACGTGTCGCTGCTCCGCCCCTCGCAGACCGCAGGGCTCGAGATTTAGCTTTCACCTGGGCTGGCGCCGTGTTCGCCGCCGGCGGTGCGGCCATAATCGTCGTCGAGCCGAACGATATCGTCTTCGCCCAGATAGTGGCCGCACTGCACCTCGATCAGCCGCAGGGGCATTTTGCCGGGATTGCGCAGACGGTGCAGAGTCCCGGCGGGGATATAGAGCGACTCATTCTCCTGGAGGAGCCTGACTTCCGAGCCCAGCGTCACCTCCGCCGTGCCATTGACGACGATCCAATGCTCCGAGCGATGGTGATGCTTTTGCAGCGAGAGCTGGCCGCCGGGTTTGACGACCAGCCGCTTGGTCTGGAAGCGGTCGCCGCGATCCATCGTTTGATAACTGCCCCACGGGCGGTGCGCCTGCGCAGGCTCGTCCGCGCGCGGATGGCCGCGGCGGCGCAGTTCCTCGACCACCAGTTTCGCATCTTGCGCCCGGCTGAGCGGCGCAATGAACGCCGCGTCATGGGTGATCACGCACAGCACATTGTCGAGGCCGACCACCGCAACGGTCATATCGGCGTCGCTGCGGATGAGCGAATTGGTGACGTCGAGCGCGATCACTTCGCCTTCGAGGACGTTACCCTGCTCATCGGCGGGAAGCATCTCGCGGACCGCGTCCCAACTGCCGACGTCCGACCAGGCGAATTCAACCGGGACGACGAGGATCTCGCTCGAGCGCTCCATCACCGCAAAGTCGATCGAGATGTTCTCCGCCGCGGCGAAAGCGGTCGCATCGGGCCGCACAAACAGGCCGTCGGTGGTCGCGCCGGCCATCGCCCGCTCGACCTCGGCGCAAACGGCTGGTGCGTGGCGCCGCAGCTCGCGCACAAGCGCACTCGGGCGAAACAGAAAGATGCCGCAATTCCAGAAATAATTGCCGTCCGCGAGGAAGCCGGCGGCGGTGTCGATGTCGGGCTTCTCGACAAAGCGCTCGACCCTGCGGACCGCGGCGTCGCCGCTGTCCGCCAAGGGGGCGTGAATGTAGCCGTATCCGCTATGCG
>JBDSTQ010000020.1:0-6715 GCA_039928195.1 Sphingomicrobium sp. | reverse complement strand
CTGGCCGCGGTCG
Organism: Sphingomicrobium sp.; assembly: GCA_039928195.1. Taxonomy (GTDB): domain Bacteria; phylum Pseudomonadota; class Alphaproteobacteria; order Sphingomonadales; family Sphingomonadaceae; genus Sphingomicrobium. Next base: position 6,702 of record JBDSTQ010000020.1, on the reverse strand, counting down.
CGCCGAAAATGGCGCAAAGGCCGCGCGTGACCTATCTTTACGATCGGGACTCGGTGCCCGCGGGAACGATCGAGCGCGCGATCGCCGCGATGGCCCCGCGCCTGCCCGACCTCGCCGAGCTCGAGATTCTGCCGACCGCCGGGCTGACCTATTACAAGCTCAAGAATTTCGGGATTGCGCGTGCGACTACCGCAATCTCGGTGATGCTCGACAGCGACGCCGCGCCGCAGCCCGGCTGGCTCGAGCATTTGCTCGCGCCCTTTGCCGATCCCGAAATCATGGCGGTCGGCGGCTTCACCGTGCTCGGCTACGAGGATTTTCTCAGCAAAACCTTCGCCCTGAGCTGGATCTTCAACCTTCCCGACGAGCGCGCCAAGACCGTCAAGCGCGCCAAGATCCACGCCAATAATTGCGCGGTGCGCACCGATTTCTTCCGCGCGCACCCGTTTCCCGATCTGCCCGCATTCAAGAAACAATGCGGCTTCTGGCTGCGCGACATGAGCGCGCGCGGCGACAAATTCGTCCGCACCGCCGACGCAATGACGATCCACGCCCCGCACCCGGGCTATAAATTCCTCGTCTGGCGCGCGTGGACGATGGGCCTCGACCGCGATTATCAGGCGTTCCAGACCGCCAGCCGTTCGCGGCCCGGGCGCATCGCCCACGCCTTCCAATTTTTCGGCAAGAAGGTCGGCAAGTCGTGGGGCCGCATCTGGACCCGCGGCGCCGCGGTCGACCTGCCGGCGTGGCAGCGGCCGGGCGCGATGCTCGTCACGCTCGGCTTCTACGGGATCGGCCTCGCCGGCGAGCTCAAGAGCGCGGTAACGCGCGACTTTGCTCCGCTCGATCCGCCTCTCCCGCACCCGGCGGAGAAGCAGCCAGCCTAGCCGCCTTGGCGCGCTTGCGGACATTCGCCTCGCGCCAGCCGACCCGGATCAACCGGACCGTCGCCGCGGTCCCGAACTCGCGCCGCAGCCGCACCACGTCGCGCGCCGCCGCGCGCCACTCGCCGCCGCGCATCAGCCGCGACATCTGCCGCGCCACGTCGCGCGCCAGCCCGTGATAAAAACGCGGGTCGGCGAAGAATTCGGGATGTTTGCGGCACACCGCGATGGTTGCGTCGATATACACTCCCGACTGCGCCGAGATCGCTTCGGGCGACCAGCGCTTGATCCACAAGCTGCGGTCGCTTGCCGCGCAGTGCGCGACCCGCGCGGCGCGCGCGAGGAATTCAAAATCCTGCCGCCGCCGCAATTCCTCGTCGAACAGCCCGGCGCGAACCACCGCGGCGGTCCGCGCCGAAATTGCCGGAGTCGCTTTCCACAGGCGCCGCTCGAACAGTGCCTCGACGAACGCCGCGCCCTCGATCGCGGGGTTGCGGCGTTGCTGCTCGGGCCTTCCGTCGGGATATTGCACGACATAGGAATCGACCAACACGTCAAGCTCGGGCCGGCGCTCAAACTCGGCCACAACCGCGCTCAATTTGTCCGGCAGAAAAGCATCGTCGCTGTCGAGGAAGGCGATCAGCGGCGCACGCGCGGCGCGAATTCCGGCGTTGCGCGCGGCATTGCCCCCGCCATTGCGCGCGAGCCGGATGAGCCGCACCCGCGGGTCGGCAAAGCCCGCGACCACCGCCGCGCTGGAATCGCTCGACCCGTCATCGACCACCACCAGCTCAAAATCGGCGAAGTTCTGCGCGAGCACGCTGTCGATCGCCGCGGCGACGCAGCGTTCGCGGTTGTGGACGGGCAGGATGACGGAAATCCGGGGCACGCCTCGCTTTAGCAACTGTGCGGCGACGTCGCATTAACGGCGATCGAGCCGCGTCCGGGAGGTCCGCACCCGCGGGCCATTGCCGAGCCGCCGCTTGGGTGCAACACTCGGACCGATGGCCATTCGCGCGGTTCTGACCCTGATCCGAAGCCTGCTCGGCTGCGCCTTGCTCGCGCTCGCTCTGCCCGCTGTTGCCCAAACTCCACCGCGCATCGTCGCGGTCGGCGATCTCCACGGCGATTATACGGCGTGGCTCGACGTCGCCCGCGCCGCCGGAATGGTCGATCCCGCCGGCCATTGGAGCGGTGGGCGCGCGACCCTCGTCCAGCTCGGCGACATCACCGACCGCGGACCCGATTCGCTCAAGATCATCCGCAGCGTTCAGCAACTCGCCGCCGAAGCCCCGGCCGCGGGCGGGCGCGTCGTCGTTCTGCTCGGCAATCACGAGGCGATGAACCTGGTCGGCGACCTGCGCTACACCACCCCGGGCGAGTTCGCCGCTTTCGCCGACCGCCAGTCGGTTGCGCGGCGCGAGCGCGTCTATGCGCAGACGCGCCGCTCGCTCGAGGTCGACGCCCGCCGCCGCAACCCCGCTATCCTGCCCAGTCAGGTGCGCGCCGAATGGCTCGCACGCACCCCGCTCGGCTGGGTCGAGCATCGCGCGGCATGGAGCCCGTCGGGCGCAATCGGCCAATGGGCGGCGCGCAACCCCGCGGTGCTCAGGATCGGCGACACCTTGTTCGCCCACGGCGGCATCAGCAGCGAATATGCCAAGCTCCCGCTCGACGAAATCAACCGCCGCGCCGCCGCCGCGATGATCGCCGTCGACGACCGCCCGGGCTCGATCCTCAACGATCCGCTCGGGCCCTTATGGTATCGCGGGCTGGTCATGCGCGACGCCGATGCCGAGGCCCACCGCAATCATGGCCCACCCGATAGCGCGGCCGAGCTGACCGAAGTCCTGACCGCGCTCGGCGCGCAGCGGCTGGTGATCGCCCACACCCCGAGCCTGACGGGCATCGGCGTGACCTCGGGGGGCAAGCTCATCCGCATCGATACCGGCATTTCGCGCTTTTACGGCGGCCCCTTGAGCTGGGTCGAAATCGTCGGCGCGAAGGTCACCCCGCACACGGTCAAAAGGTCGGCGCCATGAAAAGATTGCTCGCTGCCGCATGGCTTGCGCTCGCCACTCCGGCGGCGGCGCAGCAAGCCACGCCGTTGTTCGCCGCCGATACGCCGATCCACCTGACCATCACCGCCCCGCTCCAGCAACTGATGCGCAACCGCGAATCCCACCAGCAGCTCCCGGGCACGCTCGCCGCGGACGACGGCCAGCTACTGCCGGTCACGCTCAAGTTGCGCGGGATCACCCGACGCACCGCCGAAGTGTGCGAGTTCGCGCCGCTGCGCATCGATTTCACCGGCAAGCCCCCGGCGAACTCGCTGTTCGCCGGCCAGAACAAATTGAAACTCGTCACGCATTGCCGCAACACGCCGGCGTTTCAGCAGCATCTGTTGCTCGAATATGCCGCTTACCGGATGTTCAACCAGCTCGGTCCGCGCAGTTTTCGCGTGCGCCTCGCGCAGATCGATTATCGCGACTCCGCCGGCCGGCCGTCGCTGACCCGCGCCGGCTTCCTGATCGAGGATCTGGGCGATGTCGCGCGCCGCAACGGAACGCGCGAGACCCGTGCCGGCGAACGCATTCCGGTCGCCGATTTAAGCCCGCTCGAGGCCGCGCGCTACGGCCTGTTCCAGCACATGATCGCCAACCATGACTGGTCGATGCGTGCCGGGCCGGCGGGCGACAATTGCTGCCACAATGCCGAGCTCATCGGCCCGCTTGGCCCCGGTTCGGTCATTCCTTTGCCCTATGATTTCGATTTCTCGGGGCTGGTCGGCGCGCCCTACGCGACCCCGCCCGACGTGCTTGGCATCAGCGATGTCCGCCAGCGGCTGTACCGCGGCTATTGCCTCCACAATGGCGCCGCGCTGGCCGCCGCGCGGGAAATGCGAGCGCAACGTCCGCAAATGCTCGGCGTGCTCGCGCAAGTGCCTGGGCTCGCACCCGCAACCCAGGCCCGCGCCACCGCCTTCCTCGAACGCTTCTTCGCCGACATCGCGACCGACGACGGCGTCGCCAAAACGGTCAAGCGCTGTATCGGCTGACGCTCAGACCTTTTTCTTTTCGGGTTCGGGCGGCGCGGCTTCGTCGAGCCCGTCATAGTCGGCGAGGTAGCGCTTCATCCCCTTGCGCTCGCCATATTCGGTCAGCCACAGCCCGGCGAAGATGAAGTTGAAAGCGATGCTCATCACCCCCGCAAGTTCCATCGCGCCGATCCCCGCGGACAGGCCGATCGCCACCGACATCAGGATGAACAACGCGTCGCCCGAGCTTTTGAGCGAATTTCGGAAGCGCACCGCGCCCGCGATTCCGGCGAGCGAAAAGGCCAGGGCCAGGCTGTTCTGGACGATGATCACGATGCCCGTGACGACCATCGGCAGGACGATGATCGTGTTGACCAGCGACTGGTCATATTCGGCGCCGCTGCGCACCGACATATAGACCCAGCTGACCGGCAGCGACGCGAGCACCGCGCCAATGATCGCGACGATCAGCCAGAACAGGCTCTGGCCAAGATTGCCGACATGCTCGGCGCGGATCGCCTCGCTCGCCTGCAACGGGTTCTTGGCCGGTTGGGTGATCAAGGATTCGACCCCGCCGATCGGCAAATAGCCGCGCAGATCAGGCCACAATTTGATCGCGACAAAGATCACCGCCGCAATCACCGCATAATAGATGAACAGCTGCCCCAGCAGCTTCGATGCGCGCATCCTTGTTCCCCCTTCAAGCGGCGCCGGAAACGGCCACGCTAATCCTTTTTCTTATGATCGGCAAAATCGGACAGATGCTTGGGCAGCTTAAACTTCTTGAGCGGCTCGAGCACCGTATAATCCTCTTTTTCGGGCTTATGCCCGAGCGCCGGCCACGGAATGTCCGCCAGCGGCAATTCGCTGTCGGGCATGCGGTCGAGGAAATCGCGCAGCAGCGTCAGCCGGCCGACCGGCTGATCGTTAAAATCGACCAGGGTCCACGGCGCGAAATCGGTGTGCGTCGCCTTGAGCATGCGTTCGCGCGCTCGCGTGTAATCGTGATAATGTTTGCGCGCGGCGAGATCGATCGGCGACAGCTTCCACCGCTTCATCGGATTATGCAGCCGGTTCTCGAACCGCTCCTCCTGCACTTCCTGGTCGCAGCACAGCCAATATTTGAACAGGAAAATGCCGTCATCGACCAGATGCCGCTCAAACTCCGGTGCGGCTTTCAAAAACGCCGTGGTCTGCTCGGGCGTGCAGAAATTCATCACCGGCTCGACCCCGGCGCGATTGTACCAGCTGCGGTCGAACAGCACGATTTCGCCCTCCGCCGGCAAATGCTCCACGTAGCGCTGGAAATACCATTGGGTGCGCTCGCGCTCGTTGGGCCCGGGCAAGGCGACGACGCGGCACTGGCGCGGATTGAGAACGCGCGCGAACATGTCGATCGACCCGCCCTTGCCCGCGGTGTCGCGGCCTTCGAACAAAATCACGACGCGCTGCTTGGTCTCCTGGACCCAGCGCGCCATCGCGCTCAATTCCTTGGTGTGCGGCTTGGCCAGCTCGTCGAACTGCTCCTGGCTCAGCTTGCTCTTCCCGCTCATCCGCACATCTCCCGTTGCGCGATGTGTGGCACGCTCCCCGGGTGAATGGAACTCCCCCGCCGCGCAGGGGTCGAGCAGACATGCCGATCCTGTCTTCCCCCTGGAGCGACCGCTGGCTGCGGCCGCTGTTCACCCGCCTCCACCATTGGTTGCGCCGAGGCGGTGAAGTGCGGCCCGGAGTTCACGCCATCGCACTCACCCCCGCGCGCCAGATCATCCTCGTCAAACTGCGCTACGCCCCCGGCTGGCGCCTTCCAGGCGGCGGCCGCGAGCCGCATGAGGATTTTGCCACTGCCGCCTTGCGCGAACTGCGCGAGGAAATCGGTTTGACCGCCCACGGCTCCGTGCGCACGGTCGGCGAACTGGTCATCGTCGAGGACGTCACCTACCGCCCGCGCCGCTGGTCGTGGGAAGTCGCGGCGGTCGCCGAAGCCCCGCTCGACCAGCTTCCGGCGGACATGTCGAAACGCGCTGTCGGCTGGCTCAACGCGGTCCGCGGCCGCCTTTAGTCCGCGCCATATCCCAGCCGCTCGGCCCACGGCAGCAGCACCGGCAGCACCGGCTCGAGGTGCCTGGCATAGCGCCGCCAGCGGCCTGCAGCGCGGCCGTGGAGCGGCTCGGTCACCTGGTCGTAACTGGTGTTTAGGATCACTCCGCGCGCCGCGGCGGTCAGGCGGTGATCGAGCAATTTTTCGTCCCATTCGAGCCCGAGAAAAGCGACCACGGGGCGCAGGACGTCTTCGGTATCGGCGATCAATTCCTCATATTTCACTCTGTGCACCTGGAGCGGAATTACGTCCGCGCTCGCACTCCACACGCGCATCGCGCAATCATAAAAATCCGCCGCGTCGGCAAGGTCGAGAAAACTGGCCATGCCGACGTTGCGCTCGAACGCCTGCATGAACCCGCTAAGCACCGCGTCGCACGGGTGCCGCTCGGCGAACAGGATCGGCGCATCGCCGAACAGGCAGTGGATCAGCGGCCCCAACACCATGTTGAGCGGCGCTTTGTCGACCACCAATTGGGTATCGGCGACGCCGTGGCGCAACTGCAGCGCGCGATACGTCGCGCGCGCCTGCACCAGCGTCGCCGGCGCGCATTCGGGCAGCCCGATGATCGGCTCGACCGCTTGCGCCGCGCTCCGCAGCAGGCCCTTTTCCTCGAGCACCGCGATCGCCGGATGACCCATCAAAAACGTATCGAGCAGCGTCGTCCCCGAACGCGGAAA